>JANMPD010000278.1:0-6989 GCA_031369685.1 Chloroflexota bacterium
GCTGTTCTATCCCGCCCAGTTCCTGGTCGGGCTGATCAACGCCCAGCCGATGGGCTTCTACCCGGTCGAGGTGCTGGTCAACGACGCCAAGCGCCACGGGGTGGCGATCCTGCCGGTCGATATCAACGCCTCGTCCTACAAAACGACAACGGAGTGGGCGGGACGGCCCGGCTGGGCCCTCGCGGGTGCCGCCGGGGACCCGCCGGCGCCGGGGGAGGCCGGACCCCACGATGCCGAAGAGGGCGAGCCGATCCCCGATGGTGCCGGCATCACGGAGCGTCCGAGGCCGGTGCGGTCATCGGCGTGCTTCAACCCCCTGGCGGCGGCACGCGACCGATGGGCGGCGGCGGACGCCGTGGGCTGGGGCGTGCGCCTCGGGCTGCATCTGGTGAAGGGGATCGGGGAGCAGCATCAGGCGCTCCTGGACCGGGAGCTGGCGAGCGGTCCGTACACGTCGCTTGCCGATGTCGTCGAGCGGACCGGGCTACCCGAGGAGGTCATCGAGCGGCTGATCCGGACCGGCGCGCTCGATTCGCTCGGGCGGCCACGGCGCGAACTGCTCTGGCAGCTGCGCGAGGTCGCGGGAGCGTCGCGAGGACGGGTCGATGGCCAGGCGCTGCGGGTCGCCAAGCAGGCGCGAGGCCGGCGATCCACGACCGCTGGCCGGCCGATGGACCTGCGATTGCCGGCCACGGATGCCCCGGATCTGCCGGCCATCACCGAATCAGAGCGGGTTGGCGATGCCTACGCGGTGGTGGGGCTCGATGCGCGGCGCCAGGTCGTGTCGCTCTTCCGACCGGCGCTCGAGCGGCTCGGCGCGGTGACCAACGGGTCGCTCGCGGATCGGCGGCCAGGCCCGGTTCGAATCGGCGGACTCGTCGTCACCCGGCAACATCCGATGACGGCCAAGGGCACGGTCTTCCTGGCCCTCGAGGACGAGACCGGGATGGTCAATGTCACGCTCTGGCCGGATACCTGGGCGCGGTTGCGAGGGGTCGTCCGGCGCCACGCGCTGCTGTTGATCGATGGCGACCTGCAACGAGAATCATCGGTCGTGAACGTTGTTGCTCGCGACGTCAGGCCGCTTCCACCGATGGCGGTCGAGACAGCAGGACCCTCCGGCCCGGACGGCGTTCGACAACTCGGTCACGCCGGCATGCGCCGGCTCGGTTGAGCGTTCGGCGGGTGCCCCCGTCAGCGGGTCGCGCGCTTGCCCTTTGGGCGCTCGCCAGCGCGCTGCCGGGCACGCTGAGCGCTCGAGAAGGCGAGGAACCGGCGATACCAGGCCGCACCAGCCGCGAAGACAATGCCCGACACGGGTCCAACGGCAATCGCAGAGAGGATCAATTCCTGTTGCCGCGCCGCGGTCACTGGGTCACCGGTGAGGGCCGGCAGGGCGCTGCTGACGAACACCGCGTATCCGACGACATCGATCACCGCCACGACGAAGCCGAGGAGATAGCTCGCCCGCTTGGCGAAGAACCCGGCAATGAAGATCGGTGCCATCGCCGGCGGCAGGACCATGAGCTGGAAGAACAGGCCCGCGGCCGGGTTCGTCGGGGCTACGATGAGCGCGGCAACACCCACGACCACCAGGGCTGCCGGCACGAGGAACGCACGCGTTCGAAGCAGCCAGGGCAGGGCCGCGATGTCGGCGCGGATATCGGGCCGATGGAACGCCGTTCGGAGCGAGTCGGTGAAGCCCAGCGGCCGAGCCGCATTCACGGGACGCGTCGTGCCGCGCGTCGTGGCCGCGCTCCGCGCAGACGACCCGCTGCCCGACAGCGTGTTGGGGACGGCGAGCCCGTCTTCGAGTTCATTGGCGTCGATGTCCGCGTCGTCGTGGGTGAGGCGGTACCGGCGACGGGCGTCGGCGCGGTCGGTGCGCTTGGCACGGGCCACGGGGGTCTCCTCGCAAGTGATGGGCTGATCCGACGGTCACGCCGCGGGTGGGTGGGCATCGTACGCGGATCGGAGCAGCCCTGCCGAGCCTGCTGATTGCCTGCGGCAACCCGCAGGCAAGTATCGGCCAATCCCCGGTAGATCCCGGGGTGAACCCGAACCAACCGGCCGGCGATCTGGGCCGTGTACAACGATCCGGCCGTCCCGCCGCCCTTTTCGCCGCCGGGCGACTTGCCCGTCGTTCCCGCCCGTCGATCCCGCCCAATCCCGTCAGTCGCTCCCGCCCGAGTTAGTCAACCCGCCCGCCCGGAGGTCGATCGGTGGAACGCGTTCGAGGCGCGGTTGCGGCCGTGCTGTTCATGCTCCTGCTTGCCACAACCGTGGCCTTGGTGGCCGCTGCGCCAATGCTTCAGGCCTCGGGAGTGGCGGCCAGCGTCTCGTGGCCCGCTTCGACCCTGGTCGTGTCCGAGGTCCAGACGGGCGGAGCCTCTGCTTCGGACGAGTTCGCCGAAATCGCGAACGTCGGGGCAACCGACGTCGATCTGGGCGGCATGGAAGTCGTCTACGTGACCTCGACCGGGGGAACGGTCACGAGGAAGGCCAGCTGGCCGGCGCCGCTCACCCTCAGCCCTGGTCGCCACCTCATCGTTGCGAATAGCGCCGGTGTCTACGCCTCGATCGCGGACGCTGTCTACTCCGGCGGCCTTGCGGCAGCCGGTGGCGCGGTGGTGCTTCGGGTGATCGGCGGTGCGCCGATGGACGCAGTCGGATGGGGCGATGCCACCAATGCCTTCGTGGAGGGCGCGACAGCCTCCGCTCCGGCCGCGGGTCGGACCATCGAACGACGCCCCGGCGGTCTCGCTGGGAACATCACCGACGCCAATAACAACGCGACGGATTGGTTCGTTCAGGCCGTCCCGAATCCGCAGAACCTCGCTGCGCCGCCGGTGCCCGCCCCGGCTCCATCAACGCTCGCGACCCCCGAGCCCACGCCGACCTCCGCGCCCACGGTGAGCCCTGAGGCCACGGCCTCACCCGAACCGAGCCTCGTGCCGTCACCTGACCCGACGTCCATGCCATCACCAACGCCGACGGTCCCGTCACCTGACCCGACGTCCACGGCCTCACCCGAGCCGAGCCTCGTCCCGTCACCTGACCCGACGGCCATGCCATCACCAACGCCGACGACGGTCCCGTCACGTGACCCGTCGCCTGAGGCCTCGCCGACATCGATCCCGACACCACCTCCCACGCCGACCGCAACGCCGATCCCGACGCCGACACCCTCGCCAACCGCGACGCCGAGTCCGCCTCCGACGCCGAGTCCGCCTCCCGCGCCGTCACCCTCGCCGGCACCGAGTCCGTCTCCGGCGCCGTCACCCGAGCCAACGCCTGCCCCGATGTCGATCAGCGCAGCGCGAGCCAACCCGATCGGTGCGACCGTCGTGATCGAGGGCACCCTGACCACGGACCTGGGTGCACTCGAATCGGGCCGCGCCGGCTTCGTGCAGGACGGGACCGCGGGCATCGCGGTCTATCTCGATGCTGTCCCCGGATCGCCGATTTCCGCCGGGACGGTGGTTCGGCTCGTCGGGACGATCGACGAGCGATACGCGACACGCACGATTCGATCGGCTGTGGCGGCGATCGTGATCCTGGGGACGCAGGCCCTTCCCGATCCGCGCGCGCAGACGACCGGCTCGATCGACGAACTGGTCGAGGGTCTGCGGGTAACCGTCGCCGGGATCACGGTTGGTTCGGCGACTACCTACGCCGATGGCCTCGGCTACCTCGTTGACGATGGCACGGGCCAGGTTCGGGTCATCGTGAGCCCGACTGCGCTCGGGGAAGCCTCAGTTCCGTCGGGGACGGCCGTATCCGTCGTCGGGCCGACCGGGCAGCGCGACAGCACCGGCACGGGCCTCAGCGGCTACCGGATCCACGCCACGCTGGCCGGCGAGTTCGTGATCAACCCGGCGCCTTCGCCGACCCCCGGCCCGACCGCAGCGCCCACGGCGTCACCCATGGCAACCGCGACGGCGGTCCCGACACCGGGTCCGACCGGGGGGCCAGGTGCCTCTCCCGAACCCACGCCGGCCGCATCATCGGCCCCGACGCCGGGAGCCACCGCAGGACCCACGCCGACACCCGGACCGAGCGGGGCCGTCCTGTCCATCGCAGACGCTCGCGCCCGACCCATCGGATCAACCGTGACCGTGCTTGGCGTCGTGACGGCCGAAGCAGGTCGCCTCGGGATCCCGTCCGTTGTCGTCATCGCCGATGCGACCGGTGGGATCGCAGTCCGCCTCCCGGCAGGCAGCACGCCACCGGCAAGAGGGAGGCACCTGCTGATCAGCGGCCGGACCGCCGCTCCGTACGGACAACTGGAAATCCGCCCCTCGACCGGCCACGTCGCCGACATGGGCACCGAAACGCTCCCCAACCCGATCACCGTCCTGGGTGCCGGCCTTGGTGAAGCAACCGAAGGACGCCTCGTGGTCATCGTGGCGACCCAGAAGGGCGTCGCCCGCAGGAGCGTTACCGGCGATCTGACCGTCGATCTGGTCGACACCGCCGGTACCAGATTCCGGGTGATGGCCGACGCATCAAGTGGGATCACGACTGCTGATCTGCGGGCCGCCACCCGCTATCGGCTCACCGGGGTTGTGGGCCAGCGATCAACGAGGAACGGGGCACTCGACGGCTATCGCATCTGGCTGCGCGATCGCGCCGACATCACGTTGGAGCCGGCCGCCGGGGCCAACCCCTCGGGCTCCGGCGGGGGCTCCGGTGCCGGGGAAGGAACTGGCGCCACTGGTGGCTCGACGGGTGGCTCGACCGGCGGAGCAACCGAGTCGGAATCCGTCATGACCATTGCCGCCGCCCGGGTGCTCGTCGATGCGCGCGCGGTCGTGATCGGGACGGTGATTGCGGGCTCCGGGCTCCTCGACGCCGACGGCCGGCGCCTCGTCATCGAGGACCCGACCGGAGGAATCGAGCTCCTGCTCCCGGTCGGCTCGGCCCGCATTGGGGTCGGCGCGAGGCTCCGGATCGACGGCACCGTCTATCGCGCGTGGGGCGCGCCGCGAATCAAGGTCGTGGCGATCTCAGTCGTGGACCCGCGCGCCGACGTCGTGCCGGTGCGCCTCTCCTTGCTCCCGGGAGAGGCCCAGGAGTGGCAACTCGTCCGGGTCGCGGGGACGGTGACGAAGGTGCGCCGGCTCGGGGATCGCTGGAAGGCCGAGCTGCGCGTCGGGGGCACGAGCGTCCTGATCGATGGCCTCATCGGCAGTGGCATTCCGTCGACCCTCCTGTCGGAAGGACGCTCCGCGACGATCGTCGGCTTCGTTCATCGCCCGTACCCAACCGCCTCCGATCGACGCTGGGCCGTCACGCCCCGAGGCTCGTTTGACGTTGCCCTCGGGCCGAGAACGACCGCTTCCTCCGTGGGATCGACGGCATCGGCCGCCAGCCAGCCCACCGCCTACGCGGCGGCCGTTTCGGGCGACGGAACGTCACTCGATGTCGACCTCGCGACCCTCAGCGAACACATCGGCTCGATGGTGCGGGTCGGTGGCCTGCTCGACGAGGTGGACGCCGACGGCTGCTCGCTCGACGATGGCACCGCCAAGGTCTGGATCAACCTCGAAGGCGACGCGGCTGCGTTCCTGCCACTCCTGCAGCGGGGCGACGCCATCGGCCTCGTCGGTCGGGTTGTCGCCGACGCAACCCGGCCGGGCGGCACGCGGATCGTCGTCAGCGACCCTTCCGGCGTCGTTCGCCTCGGCGCGCTCGGAGAGGTGGTCCCGATCGCGGCCATCTCCACCGGAACGCTTCCGGTCGCAGGATCGGGCGAGGGCGCGGGCCGCAACGATGGCTCAGCCGAAGTGTCTGGGACGGATGACATGCGGGCGGCTTTCACCGGCAGGCCACTCGTCGTCCTCGGGCTTCTGTGTATCGCGGGCGCGATCGCAACGGTGAGCGGCCTCGTGTATCGCCGAAGGCGCGACCGGATGGTCCTTCTCGATCGCCTGAACGGGCGCCTCGCCACGGTTCGAACCGGCACCCGGACGCCTGGAACGGCCCCGTGATCCTGCGTCGCAGCATGAGCCCACGCTCAGCCGTGCTTGACGCCCGTTCAAACGTGCGTCTACCCTTGCCCGAGCCTCGCGCCGCGGGGAGGGTGCCACACACGAGGGGAGTTGGGCTTGCCGAACGCGGACAGCCGCGTCGCGCTCCCGGATGGGGAACGGCAGTACCACATCGATCTCGGCCCGGGCGAGCTGGCCGAGTACATCCTCCTCCCCGGCGACCCAGATCGAACCGCCAGGATCGCGACCCTCCTCGAATCGATCGAGGTCGAGCGTCGGAACCGCGAATTCGCCTCCGTGACCGGCCTCTACAAGGGTCTCCGGGTTTCGATCGTCTCGACCGGCATCGGCGCCGACAACGTCGAGATCACGATTGCCGAGATCCTCGCGATCACCAAGAGTCCGACGTTCATTCGCGTTGGATCAAGTGGCGGACTCCAGCCTGAGATCCTGCCCGGTGACCTGTGCATCTCGGCGGGGGCCGTGCGGCTCGAGACCACGACGAGCTGGTTCGTGTCCGATGGATACCCCGCGGTGGCACATCATGAGGCCGTTGCCGCGCTCATCGAGGCGGCCCATCGGCTGGGACATCGGTATCACGTGGGAATAACGGCGACCGCGCCCGGCTTCTTCGGTGCGCAAGGACGCCCGATTCCGCAGCTTCCCATCCGATACCCTGACCTCGCATCGGATATGGCGCGACAACGCGTCATGAACTTCGAGATGGAGGCATCGGCCGTATTGGTGCTCGCGGGACTGGCTCGATGTCGAGCCGGGGTCGTGTGCGCGGTATTTGCTCAGCGGACGACCGGCGACTTCGTTGTCGGGGATGCAAAGCTGGCGGCGGAACGTGCGTGCGTGGAGACAGGATTGGAAGCACTCCGTATCCTCGCTGACATGGACCGTCGAAAGGTCGAAGCCGGGACGGATCGTTGGAGACCGTCTCTCGGCGTGTAGTCAACATTGCGACTCCGGCGGATGCCCGGAGCGCACGGA
>JANMPD010000308.1:0-2518 GCA_031369685.1 Chloroflexota bacterium
TCCGCGCAGGAGGATCTTCGACGGGAGATCGCCCGGAACATGCACGATGGCCCCGCCCAGAGCCTGACCAATATCGTGCTCCAGGCCGAGATCGTGGAGCGGCTCGTCAGCCGGGACCCGAGCGCCGCCACCGGCGAGCTCCGCCAGTTGGTGGCGATGGTCCAGCAGACGCTCGAGGCCACCAAGACGTTCATCTTCGATGTCCGGCCCATGGTCCTCGACGACCTCGGCCTCGTGCCCACGCTCCGTCGATCCGCGCGCGACCGGGGCCGGCGGGCCGGCGTGACCGTCGACTTCGAATCGATCGGCGTCGATCGGCGCCTGGACGTGGACTCCGAGAGCGCGTTGTTCCGGATCGCGGACGAGGCGCTCGGCGGCTTCCTGAACCGGAAGCCGGACCGGATGTCCGTGGGTATCGACTGGGGCGACTCCCTGGTCATCACGATTCGCGCGGAACGGACGCCGGCGTCGGTTCCGGCCCTGGACCTGCCGCCCGAGGGCGAGGCCGCGCTGCCGGCCCTGGTCACGATGATGGCCGAGCGGCGGACCAAGCATGCCGAGGCGGTCGAAGCGGCCGAGGACGCGGCCGCGGTCAAACTGCCCGCCAAGCTGGCTCGTGACCTGGAACAGCGGGCCGCGACGCTCGGGATCAATCTGGAAATCGGCGGCCGAGGTGGTTCCGTGCGCCTGATGGTGCCGGTACGCACCGGAATTGAGGTCCCGGCAACGGCCTGACGAATCTTGACTATTGCATTTCAATGTCAATTCGCTATGGTCCGCAGCCCTCGGAGATCATTGGCTCCGAACCACCGAAAGGCAGCGACCACACGCATGGCACTCATCCATTCATTCATCGCCTCCCTCCGCAGTGACGAAGACGGCCAGGGCCTCGCCGAGTACGCGTTGATCCTCGCCCTCATCGCCATCGTGGCCATCGTCGCGTTGCTTTTCCTGGGCGGCGAGATCTCCAAGATCCTCAGCACGGTCGGCTCGTCCATCTAGGTTTCGTCCTCGTCAGGAAACACGACCGCCGGTCGATCGACCGGCGGTCGACTCATGCTCGGCGCCCCACACGCCGCGTGTCTCGAACCAAGGGCGACTTCCGATGGATCGAAAGTCCTATAGGCGGCCCATGGCATCGTCAAGTACGGTTGCACGCACATCGGGGCCATTTGGTTCCAGGACTCGCTGGGAGGCGAACACTCGCATGGCACTTATCCATTCATTCATCGCCTCGCTCCGCAGTGACGAAGACGGCCAGGGCCTCGCCGAGTACGCGTTGATCCTCGCCCTCATCGCCATCGTCGCCATCGTCGCGCTGCTCTTCCTGGGCGGCGAGATCTCCAAGATCCTCAGCACGATCGGCAAGTCGATCTGACGCCAGGCCTTCAGGATCACTCAACCGCCGGCCGAAAGGCCGGCGGTTCTTCGTTTTCGATGCACTCCCATGACGATTAGGGCGGTTGACAGCCGGGCCAGTCCCAGCCTATGTTCAGGGCCGCCTCCGCCACGGCGGGGAGCTCGGACAGGAAAGGGGGTGTCCACACACATGTCATACTTCTCTGCACTTATCGCTTCTTTCCGTCGGGATGAGGAAGGTCAGGGTCTCGCCGAATACGCGCTGATCCTCGCCCTCATCGCCATCGTCGCGATCGTCGCGCTGCTCTTCCTGGGCGGCGAGATTTCCAAGATCCTCAGCACGGTCGGCAAGTCCATCTAGGCGGTCCCGACTGTCTCCTGCAACGGACCGCCGCGTTCCTCACGGGAACCGGCGGTTCGAGCTTTTTGGGGTCCCAATCAGAACCCGTCGGGAGGTGAACGCACCATGCTCTCGCACTTCATCCGCCGAGCCTTCGCCAAGGTTCGAGGAGAGGAAGCAGGTCAGGGTCTCGCGGAATACGCACTCATTCTTGCTCTCATCGCCGTCGTCGCCATCGTCGCCCTGCTCTTCCTCGGCAGCCAGATCAGTGACAAGCTGAGCATCGTCGGCAACGCAATCTGAGGCTCAGTCCAGCGCCACCACACGAGGGCCCATCCGGCAGCCGGATGGGCCTTCATCCTTGCCCGGCGCCGCCCGGAGGAACCTTGCGAAGAACCTTGCGCCACGCGGCGGATCCTGCCGGAACCTACCAGAGGTACTAGCCCATTGGTATAGTCGCGCGTCACCGTCACGGTGCTAAAGTGGTGCCACCTGTCACACCGTTTTTGATCGGGGGTTCCTTCGTTGAAGCGCTCAAATCGCCTGGTTCTTCTCATTGGCGTCTTCCTTGCCGCGCTGGCATTCGTCTTCGTGATCGTCATCCTCAATGGCGGCGGCGGATCGAATACGGATCCGAATGCAAGTGCCCCGCCGTCGAAGGTCGCGACCATCATTGCGAGTCGGGATATCGCCCTCGGCGTGACCATCACGAAGGACATGCTCAAGTCCCAGGACCTCGAAAAGGACGTCCGGCTGCCGGGCGCGTTCGGGGATTCAAGCCAGGTTGTCGGCAACGTCACGCGCGCGGCCATCAAGACC
>JANMPD010000324.1:0-15546 GCA_031369685.1 Chloroflexota bacterium
GCTCCCTCCCGGTCTCCCGGGTCAGATGAAGTGTCGCCGGATCAGCGCGACGTTGTTGAAGATCCGGAACCCGAAGTTGATCAGCGCCACGAGGTACAGATCCAGGCTCAGCCGATCGCCGATGAACGTGAGGATCACGGCAACCACCGCGTTCGTGACGAAGCCGGAGATGAAGATGCGATTGTCGTAGACACCATCGAGCTCGGCCCTGACCGCCCCGAGAACCGAGTCGAGCGCGGCAAGAATCGCCACGGCCGAGTACCGGCTGAACTCGAAGCTGACGTTGACGTTGAGGACGAGCCCAAGCAGGACGCCCACGATGAGGCCTGCCAGGGGAAGCAACACGTAGTCTCGTCCTCGCTGCGATGTGTTTGGGCAAGGCTACTCGACCGCACCGGACCGGGGCAACCTGTGTCCCACGCTGCTCGGTTGTTCATGGGGCAGGCGACGCCTTCAGCACGAACGTACCGGTCTTCTCGTCGGCAAGGATGACCTTGGCGACCGATCCCTCTCGGTCGGCGAGAAGGCTTCGCAGCAGGCGGACCTGGCCGGGAATCAGCGCGGGCGTACGGATGCTCGGCGTGTACAGGCCGAAGACGGCCACCCACGATCTGGGGACCGTCCCGACGACGAATCCCGTGGCCTCGGTCAAGGTGATCACCAGCGAATCAGCCCCGCTCCCGATGTCGCTCGGGGTAAGGGAGGCAAGCCGCGTCGCCGCGTCGAGGTCGACGGCGTCAAGCACGGAACCCACGCCGAGGGCGCCTGATTCCGGCCGGCTATCGGCGACGGTCGGCAGCGCTCCTGACGCGGCAGCGTCGGAAGCCGCCGTCGCAAAGATCACGCCCGCGCGATCGACGAGGAAGGTGTTGTCCCCCACCCTCCAGGTCATGATCGGGGTGCGCTCATCGATCGTGACGATGAGCGTATCGGGAAGGCTGACCGAGACATGGGCGTCCCCCACGCCCGGCAGGAGCCGCAGACGGTCCTCGATCGGTCTCGTCTCGATGCGAAACAGGTTGGTCCCGTCCGACGTGGCCACGGCGTCGACGAGAGCCTCGTTGGTGGTCCACAGGAGCGTCGGCAGTTCCGTTCGGGCCAGGGTGAAGGCCGGCGTGGAGGCAAGTCCGTTCAGCCCGCCGATCGACGCCAGCAGCACCAGCAGCGCGGCGGCGCGCGGCGGCGTCAGCCGCCAGGGGGTCCGGCGGGCGGTGAGGCCGGGGCGACGTCGCGCACCGGATCTGGTGGCATCTCCCCTGGGTCGAGCCTGCTTCGATGATCTGCCGCCGGTGCTGGGCAATCGACCGGTCGACCCTGCCGAGCTGCGGCGAAATTTCACGCGCCGGTCCTCACCGCGGGAGGTCGGCCTTGGTCAGGCCGGTCGTGGTTCGCGCTGCATGGCGGTACTGCGCGAGCTCGATGATCCGCCGACAGACCGCGGCGAAGTCGAGGCCTGCTTCGGCCGGCAGCGTCGGGAAGAGGCTGATCGGCGTGAACCCCGGGATCGTGTTGATCTCGGACAGGAAGACCTGCTCACCGGCGACCAGGAAGTCGACCCGTGCAAAGCCCTCGGCCGCCGTCGCCCGGTACGCGTCGCGGGCCAGTTTCTTCATCATCGCTCGTTGCCGATCCGACACGTCGGCGCGGACCGATGTCACCGACAACCCGGGTGTGTACTTCGCCGCGTAGTCATAGAACTCGTGGCCGGCCACGATTTCGCCGGGGCCGTAGACGCCGAGCGGTGGTTCCGTGCCGATGATCGCGATTTCGAGATCGCGCGCACCGGCCAGGTAGGGCTCGACGACCGCGACCGAATCGAAGTGGAAGGCCGCCTCGAGGGCCGGGGCGCGTTCGGCCGCAGTATGCGCCAGGGTCATGCCGACGGAGCTGCCCAGACGTGCCGGCTTGATCATGAGCCGCGGGTCCCCCGCCCCACCGGCGAAGGCTTCCAGTTCTCCGAGCACGCCGTCGGCGTCGGATTGCCAGCGCGCCTCCCGAATCTCGCGCCAGTCCAGGACCGGCAGCCCGAGTCCCCGCCAGATCCGCTTCTGGACCGCCTTGTCCATGCCGATCGAGGACCCGAGGACCCCCGAGCCGGTGTAGGCGAGATCCGACGCCTCCAGCAGCGCCTGGACCGTCCCGTCCTCCCCGAACGGCCCGTGGAGGGCGATGAACACGACTGGCGCGGGACGCGTTGCCGCCAGCCGGTCGATCGCGGCGCCGACGCGGAATGGTCCCTCGGCGTCGAGGGCTGGAGGGTCGTCGTAGGCCGTACCGGGGCGATCTGCCCGGGCGTGATCGATGGGCAGCCACCACCAGGCCCCGTCCAGGTCGATCAGGACCTGCCGGGTCGGGAAGCCATCGGCGCTGAGCGCGACAGCGATCGCGGTCCCGGACACGATCGACACGTCGTGCTCGGCGGACGGGCCACCGAACAGGACCGTGATCGGCGGACGAAGCGCTTCGTCATTGGTCATGCGGGCGCCATGCCTCCGGGCTCGGGGGTCGGCCAGGGCCAGCCGGTCCAATCACCGACGAACTCGATCTCGAACTGGAGATCGATCCCATCTCGCTGCTGGATCGTCGCACGAACGTGGTCGCCCAGGGCTCGCACGTCGGCGGCCGTGGCCGTCTTGTCGGCAATGATGAAGTTGGCGTGCTTGTCGGAGACCGTGGCGCCACCGATCCTGAAGCCCTTCAGCCCGGCCGCCTCGATCCGTTGTCCAGCGGATGCTCCGGCGCGGGGATTGCGGAACACGCTGCCGGCCGACGGCAGGCCGAGCGGCTGGTGCGCCTGACGCCATGTCCGGATCTCATCGAGCGCCGCGCGAATGTCGTCCGGTGCCGCGGCGGCGAGTTTGAACGACCCACCGGTGACCAGCTCTCGATCACCCGATGCCGATGGGTGCTTGAGCCGACTCTCGCGATACCCGAAGCCCAGTTCGGCGGCGGCGACCTTCGACTCGACCCCGTCGGCAGTCAGGATGTCGGCCGACTCGAGCACGCCCGCGATGTCGGAGCCATGCGCGCCGGCATTGCCCCAGATCGCCCCGCCGACGGTTCCCGGGATCGCCAGGCCGAACTCCAGTCCCGTGAGACCCGCCTTCTGCGTCTCGGTCGCGGCACGGGCCATCGGAACGCCGGCGGCCGCGTGATATCGCTCCCCGTCGATCCGGGTCCCCTCGGCTTTGACCTGGATCACGAGACCCCGCACGCCCACGTCCGAGACGACGACGTTGCTTCCCCGGCCGAGCACGAGGATCGGCAGGCTTCGGGAGCGTGCAAAGCGGACCAGGCCCCGTAGCTCGAACGTGTTGCGGACCGTGGCCAGGAGGTCGGCCGGTCCTCCGACGCGCATCGTGGTCAGACGGGCCAGCGGCGCGTGCTGATCAACGCGAACGCCGACACGCCGGGCAATGTCCGCCGCGAGGGCGACCGTATCGAGCGCAGCCGTCGAGTCACCGGTCATGAGTCACCGGTCATGAGTCACCGCGCGAAATCCGGTCGATGGTCGACACGCCCGGGAGCGCCTCACGCGAACCCAGGGCCAACACGATGGTCGCGAGGGCGTCGGCCGCACCGGGTCGCCCGAGGGATCGGGCGGCCGCCGTCATACGAGCATGCGACGCCGGGTCTTCGAGGATCCCGATGGCATCGAGCAGGGCCGAGCCATCGAAGTCGGCATCGTCGATCTCGCGTGCCGCTCCGGCATCGACGAGTACCCGTGCATTCGCCCGCTGATGGCCGCCCGCATGCGGATACGGCACGACGATCATCGGAATGCCGGCCGCCGTGACCTCCGCGAGCGTCGAGGAACCGGCCCGCCCGACCACGAGGTCGGCGGCGACGACGGCTTCGGCCATGCCGTCGGCCAGGAACCGCGTGGGTCGATAGCGGGCCCGCATCTCCAACGGGAGGGTCTCGCGGCCGGCGAGCGCGGTCGCGTAGCCGAGGTCACCCGTGACGTGCAGGACATGGCACCGTGACACGAGCGCCGGCAGGACCTCCGCCACGGCCTCGTTCAGGCGACGGACCGCCTGTGATCCACCGAAGATGAGCACGAGTCGCTCGCCGGCGGGGACGCCCAGACGCTCCCTCGCGGCGAGCGGGTCGATGTCGCGGAAGTCGCGGATCGGGGTGCCGGTCGTGACACACGGAGCCGCCGGGGCTTGCCCCTCCGACGCCGCGGGCCGCTCGAGGGCCGCGCAGGTCTCCGTGAACGACACGGCCAGCACGCTCGCGAGACGGGCCGTTGCCCGGACGCTACGACCCGGGATCACGTTGCCTTCCCAGAGCACCGTCGGGACGCGCAGGACGCGCGCGGCCACGAGGACCGGGATCGCGACATAGCCACCCGTGGTGAAGACCGCATCGGGCCGATCCCGGAGCATCATCAGGAACGCCTGCGGAATCGACGCCGCGAGCCGAATCGGATCGAGGATCAGGTGCACGTCTCGACCAACCGTCCGAAGGGATCGCAGGGCGAGGCGACGCAGCGGCAGCCCAGCCGCAGGGACAATCCGATCTTCCAGTCCACGCCGGCCTCCGAGCCAGCTGATGTCAGGCGGATTCGGTCGGCGGCGCAGCGCGTCCACGACGGCGAGTGCCGGGTAGATATGTCCCCCGGTCCCCCCGCCCGCGATCAGCAGGTGCATCTGGCTCCTGTTTCTGCCGCTCCACCGTCTCGCGCGAGATCGACAACAGGATCCCGACCGCGGCGAAGCTGATGATGAGCGACGACCCGCCCGCGCTGATGAACGGGAGCGTGATCCCGGTCACGGGTATCAGCGCAACCACGACGCCGATGTTGATGAACGCCTGGATGCACAGCCAGGCCGTGATCCCGGTCGCCAGCAGCGCCCCGAAGGTATCGGGCGCCCGCATCGCCGTGCGGATACCCGCGTAGGCAAGGACGACGAACAGCACCACGACCGTGGCCGCTCCGACGAGGCCGAACTCCTCGCCGATGATCGCGAAGATGAAGTCATTCCAGGCGTTCGGGAGGTACAGGCCGCCCGCAAGCTTCGATTCTCCGAGCCCTGAGCCGAAGACGCCGCCAAGAGCGAGGGCGAACAGGCCCTGGACGGTATGGAAGCTCGCGCCGAGCCGATCATCCCAGGGGTTGAGGTAGGCCCTGATCCGCTCGATCTGATAGTCGCGCAGCCCAACCACGATGGCGGCAAGGACACCGAGCATGCCCATGACGCCGAACTGCCAGAGACGCGCGCCGGCCACGAAGAACATCGTGAACGCCGCTCCGACGATGACCGTCGTGGTGCCGAGGTCAGGTTCCTTGAAGACCAGGGCGATGACCGGCAACGAGATCAGCAGGAAGGGCACGGTGCCGCTCCGGATCCCGGAAATTCGCACCCCGCGCGAGGCCATCCAGTGGGCGAGGTAGATGATCAACGTCAGCTTCGCGACCTCGGCCGGATGAATGGCCGGCAGTGGCCGGATCAACAGCCAGCGGGCGCTGCCGCCGACGGCAATGCCGAGGCCCGGGACGAAGACCAGGACCAGGAACACGATGCCGATGACGTAGGCGGGCAGCGACACCAGGCGGAGGCGCCGGTAGTCGACCCGCATCATGACCACCATGGCCACGAGGCCGAGGGTAGCCCACAGGATCTGGGGCCCGACGATCGCCAGCGAATCGTCGTTCTTGATATACGAGCGCATCGCGGACGACGAGTAGACCATCAGGATACCGATCGCAGCGAGTGCGACGACAGCAACCAGGATCGACCAGTCCGGTTGGTGTCGTTCTCGTTTGAGGATGTTGGTCTTCGCCGCGACCCCACTCCGGCGCCCGTGGGTCGTCGACCGGTCACGCGCCGATGGCCGGGCACGTTCACTGCCTCGATCCTCTTTGCCGACCAGTCGACGCGGCAGCGAGCGGTCCGCAAAACCCATCAGTCGCTCTCCGTCGGTGGCGCCGCGGTCGATTTGGACCGATCGCTCCCGAGGGCAGCGACAGCCTGCTTGAAGGCGCGCCCGCGCGCGACGTAGTCCTCGAACATGTCAAAGCTGGCCGCGGCCGGCGAGAGCAGGACAGTCGCGATCCGCCCCGTCGGCCCGGTGCCCGCACCGCCGGCCGCGCGGCCAGCATCGTCGGCCAGGGCCGCGGCCTGGCTGACGGCGTCCGACATCGATTCTGCGCGTGCGATGGTCCGCAGGCCGGACCGTCCGAACAGCGCCTCCATCGCATCGGCCGATTCGCCGATCAGCACGGCCGCCACGGCCCGTCGGGCGACCACATCGGCCAACGCGCCCAGATCGACACCCTTGTCGCGACCGCCGGCAATCAGCACGATCGGGCCGGGAAATGCCTCCAGGGCAGCGATCACGGCGTCCGGCTGCGTGCCCTGCGAATCGTTGACGAAGCGGACGCCGCCGATCACGCCAACGGTCTCGAGGCGGTGCTCGACGCCCCGGAACTGCGCCGCCTCGCGGCGTATGGCATCCGGAGCCACGCCGAACAGGAGCGCCGCGGCGACCCCCGCAAGCGCGTTGCGCACATTGTGGCGACCGGGAATGGCGAGTTCGTCGACTGGCATGATCCGCCCGCCCGGGCCGGTTCCCGCAGGGCCACCGCCGGCGAGCGCCAGGCGCTGCACGCCGGCCGCCACGATCCAGCCGTCGACGACCCCGACACCCCCGGCGATCGGTCGATCGAGTCGATACAGGATGGTGGATACCGTTCCGAGCCCGGCGTAGGCCGCGACAACCGGGTCCTCGGCATTGAGGACGAGCGCGCCTTCCGGATCCACGAGTTCGGCCAGTCGTCGCTTGACTCGCCGATAGGCGGACATCGAGCCGTGCCGGTCGAGATGATCGGATGTCACGTTGGTATAGAGAGCGACGGTCGTTCCGCGGGACAGCGTGGGCAGCTGGAGTTCGGACAGCTCGATGACGACCCGGTGATCCACGGTGAGCTCCGGCAACCGTTCCACGAGTGGCGTTCCGATGTTGCCGCCGAGTACGACCGGGTGGACGGGATTGTTGCCGAGTAATGCGGCGGTCAGTGACGCCGTCGTCGTCTTGCCCTTGGTCCCCGTGACGCCGATCGTCGGCGACGGACACAGACGGAGAAACAGGTCCGCCTCCGAGATCAGGGCCGGGGCGCCCGGGGCGCCGAGTGCACGTGCCCGGACCAGCTCACCAAGCGCCACTCGGAGAACCGGTTCCGTGGTTGGAAAGTCCGGGGAGATCGACGGCGAGGTCACGACCAGGCTGGCGTCGGCCCACGACGCAGAGGCGTCGACCTCCGGCCCGAGGACGAGGTGGACCGGGCGACCCTCAAGATGCTCGATCGCCGATCGGTGCTCGCCCCGCGGCCGCCCGTCGTAGATCGTGACATCGGCGCCGGCGTCGACGAGGAACCGGGCGGCCGCGATCCCGGTCCGGGCGAACCCGAGAACGGTGACCCGTCGACCACGGAGCCCACCGGCCCGGATGCCGTCCATGGACAGGGCATCCACGTCGACCGGGTCGAGTCGAGCTCCCGACGGCGATGGCATGGTCATCACCCGAGCTGATCGATCGAAGCGAGGAAGAGGGTGACCCCAAGCAGGCCCGCAAGGATCCCGACGATCCAGAATCGAAGGGTGATCTTCTCCTCGTCCCAACCGGACAACTCGAAGTGATGGTGGAGCGGCGCCATCTTGAAGACGCGCTTGCCCTTGGTGATCCTGTAGCAGCCGATCTGGATGATGTCCGAAGCGGTCTCGACGACGAAGACGAGGCCGATCAGCGGCAGGACCAGGATCTGGCCCGTGATCAGCGCAATGACCGCGAGCGTGGCCCCCAGGGCGAGCGATCCCGAATCGCCCATGAAGATCTGGGCCGGATGGACGTTGAACCACAGGAACCCAAGGAGGCCGCCGATGATCAGCGCGCACAGTAACGCCAGATTCGGCTGGTTGCCGAGGGTTCCGTCAGGTTGGGGGACGATGTTGAGGAGCGCGATCAGCATGAATGCGACGAACGCGAAGATCAGCGTCCCACCCGCGAGGCCGTCGAGTCCATCGGTCAGGTTGACGCCATTGCTCGTGGCGATGATTGCGAAGGCCGCAAACACGATGAAGATCCATGGCGCAATCGCGACGGCACCGACGAACGGGACGGCAATCTCGTCGATCGAATAGGTCGACTGGATCTGGAAGGCGACGACGGCTGCCACCACCACCAGCCACAGGAGCTTGTGCCGGGCCCGGATCCCCTCTCCCGTCCGGGCGTTGAGGATGTCGTCGGCCGCCCCGAGCAATCCGACGAGGACCAACGTCGCGAGCGGGGCGATGATCGCCCGCTGTGGGAAGCCCCGCAGCAGGAAGAACAGCACGACTACCACGGCGATGATCAGGAGCCCGCCCATCGTCGGCGTTCCGCCCTTGGCGAGATGCGCCTCCGGCCCTTCTGCCCGGATCCGCTTGCCCATGCCAACGGCCTGGAGCAGGCGGATGTACGCCGGCATGAGGATCACGACCAGGGCGAAGGCGAGCAGCAGGCCCTGGATCAGCTCGACGGTCACGCGAGCGCCGCCCGCAATGATTCGACGAGGCGGTCGAGCTCGGCGCCGCGCGACGCCTTGACGAGGACCACGTCGCCGGGGCGGAGCGTGACCGTGAGCCTTGCCAGCGCCTCAGCCCGATCGAGCACCTCCACGATGGCGTCCGGCGCCATGCCCGCCTCGCGAGCGCCGCGAGCGATGTCCCTCGCCTCGGGGCCCACCGTTACCAGCAGCGCGCACGCAGCCGCTGCAATGGCTCCCGTTCGGACATGACTCGCCGCAGATGTGTCGCCCAGCTCGAGCATCCCGCCGAGGACCGCGATCCGGCGTCCCGGCAGGTCAGTCAGCAGGTCGAGTGCGGCCGCCATCGAGGCCGGTGACGCGTTGTAGCTGTCGTCGACGATCGTGACACCACCGGCAGCGACAAGCTGACCGCGATGCGGCGCCGACCAGCCGTCCGCCAGCGCCCGGACGATCGCCTCGACCCGCATCCCCGCTGCCAGACCGACCGCCGCCGCCGCAAGCGCGTTGTGGACGGACAGCCGACCGAGCGCGGGGATCGTGGTGGAACGGTGCTCGATCCCACCCGGGCCTGCATACCGGAGCCGGAAGCGCATCCCGTCCGTTCCGGCGGAGCGCACCTGATCCGCACCCACGTCGGCATCGTCGGCGAACCCGTAGGTCACCACGCGCGCCGCTGTCCTGGCACGCAGGCCGCGGACCCGTGGATCGTCGGCGTTGAGGATGGCGACCCCGTGGGCTGGGAGCGCCTCGACCAGCTCGGCCTTGGCGTTCTCCACGGCTTCGATGGACCCGATTCGACTCAGATGGACACCGAGGATGGCCGTCACGACCCCGATCTCCGGCCGGGCAAGCCGGGCCAACTGGGCGATCTCGCCTCCCGCATACATCCCCATCTCGAGGACGACATTGACGTCCTCGGAGTCGAGCCGGAGAAGGGTGAGCGGCAGCCCGATCTCATTGTTCTGGTTGCCCTCGGTGCGGAGCGTGCGCCCGTGGGCGGTGAGGACGCTCGCAATGGCCTCTTTCGTGGACGTCTTCGCGATACTCCCCGTGACGCCGACCACGAGCGGCTCGAAGCGTGTGCGCCAGCCGGCGGCGATCGCCTGGAGGGCCGCAAGCGGGTCCGGCACGGCAACGATCGTCACGTCGCCAAGAAGGGTCAGCGTGGCTTCGTCCGGATCGGCCGACACGATCAATGCCGCTGCGCCGGACAGGACCGCCTCGCGCAGGAATCGATGTCCGTCGGTACGCTCGCCAGACAGGGCGACAAACAGCTCGCCCGGCTTCACCAGTCGCGAATCGACCGCCGCGCCACGGATCGGCCGCAGCGAGTCCCGGATCAGGCGGCCGCCGGTCAGCCCGACCAGGTCATCCGCCGAGAGGGCCTGATGCCGGGCGCCGTTCGCCGGGACGGTGCGACCCGGTCGCGCGGACTCCGAGAGGTCGGACACGCCCCGAAGTGTGGCATAGGAAGCTTGCCCGGATCGGAGCCGCGGAGCGTGAACCATGGCGGTCAATCGCCGAGCCGGCCTGTCGGGGCCACCAGCGGGGCCAGGTCAGGCATCAGGCCCGGGATGCCGATCGCGTCGGTCGCGATCCGCCGGAACAGCTCGAACGACATGACCGGCATCGCGAGTTGCCCGGCGCGCCGCACGCTGGGGTGGGCCTCGTTGATCAGCACGGAGACGACGAGATCGGGATAGCCCACTCGACGGCCCAGGTAGCCGACGAACGAATAGTTGAACTTGTTGGGCTTCCAGTCGTTCGCCTTGGAGTCCCAGATCTGGGCCGTTCCGGTCTTCCCCCCGACGTACGTGCCCGGGATGAGCGTGCGGTCCCGGTAGAACGGGACCGTGGTCAGGACGTGATGCATGAGGTTCATCATCACGGGTGACAGCTCCGGGTCCATGACCCGACCCCGAACCTCGACCGCCACGGGCTTGCCGTTCACGGCCGCGACGACATGCGGCGTGACGAGGATGCCGCCGTTGACCATGGCCGCGTAGGCCGTCGCCAGTTGCATCGGCGTGACGGCAACTCCCTGGCCGAAACTACCGTTGGCGAGATCGATCTCCCGCCATGTCTTCCTGGCTGGATCACGAACGAGTCCCGCGACCTCGCCTGCGACATCCACGCCCGTTCTGGCCCCGAAGCCAAGGCGCGCCCAGACATCGTGCAGAACGGTCGCCGCCTGCTGCGTCGTCGGCGCGAGGTCGAGAGCCACCCTGGCGGCGACGACGTTGCGCGAGAAGGCGATGGCGTCTTCCAGGCGCATCGTGCCCATCGCGACGTGGTCCGCGTCGGCGATCTTGGTCTGACCCTTGTCGAGCTTCAGGACCCCCGTATCGTTGTACTTCGTCGCCATCGTCGTCGTCCCGGATTCGAGGCCGGCGACCACGGTCATCATCTTGAAGACGGAGCCGGGTTCGTAGACCTTGGAGACGATTGGATCGATGAACCGGTCGGGATCCTCGGCCGCGACGGCGCCGTAGTCATTCGCGTCGTAGGACGGATAGGTCGCCTCGGCCAGAATCGCGCCCGTATAGGGATCGATGACCACGGCCGAGACGCTCTTGGCCTTGTCCGATAGCCAGGCCTGCATGACCTCCTGCTCGAGGGCGAGCTGGAGACCGGCGTCGATGGTCAGCGACAGATCCGAACCCGGGGTTCCGGCCTCGACGATGTGCTGCGTCTCGCGGACCGCCTGCCCGTTCGCATCCCTGTCGGATTCCATGACGGTCGGGGTCCCGGACAGCACGTCCTGGTAGAACTGCTCGACGCCGTACTGGCCGGCCCCCTCGCGATTCACGAACCCCATGAGGTGGGCCGCCATCGACGTCAACGGGCCGCCGCCTGACTGCGGGTACTGGCGGACCTGGGTCGACTCGACCGTCAGGCCATTGATCTTCAGCGCTGCGGCCTCGGCAAGGATGGCATCGGTAGCCTCGGCCGCCAGGTCCTTGGCAACGACCAGATAGGTCCGATCCGTTGTCAGGCGGACGGCGAGCGCCTGCGCGGCCGTCGGATCGAGACCCAGCCGCTCCGTGAGGAGCGTCACCAGCCATGCGCGATCCTTGGCGCTCAATCGCCGGGGATTCGCGATCAGGCGGTCACGAGTCACGCTGTCGGCGAGGATGATCGTGCCGCTCCGGTCGTAGATCGTGCCGCGCACGGCCGCGACCGTGGTCTGGAGAAAGATCTGCCGCTGGGCATCCGCGGCAAGGTGGTCGCGCTGGGCAACCTGCCACCACCCGAGCCGGGCCACCAATGCGAGAGCGAACAGCACGAAGAAGAGCAACAGGAAGGTGAGGCGGCCGCGCGAATCCGTCCGTCCGAGGAACACTTGCTGGTTCCGCCTGTCTAGCGTGCCGGGATGATGAGTGGCGCATCCAGCTGGCCGAGGCCATTTTCGAGTCCGAGCTTCCGGATCGCCGGCTCAGAACCGAGCCGATCGATGTCCGATCGAAGATCCTGGCGAAGGGCAGCGAGCCGCTCGTACTCGGATCCGAGCCGAACGATGTCGTAGCTCGTGGCTGACACGCGAACGCTCTGGCTCAGTGACAGAAAGGCCAGCGTGAACGCGACGACGATCGCCGCGAGGATGGAACCGACGCGTGTTGGTCGACCGGCGCGAACGAGCCCGGCTCCGGACGAGCGCGTGCTGCTCGCCCAGACCGGCGGGAGATGAAGGTCGAATGCTGGTCGTGGCAGCTCGAATCCGCGGCGGCGTGCGCCCTGATACGCGGCCATCAGTCAGCGAAGCCGAAGCGCATTCGGGGCGTTCGGGGATCCATGAACGAGAGTGGATCGGCCTGGTTCACATCGGCGGCCCCGGCCCAGTTCACCTCGGGACGACCGCGATCCACCCGTCGATCGTGGCGCTCGTGAACCTCGTGCTGGCGTCGACCGTATGCGCGGCGTCGGCTGTTCTGGTGTCGCTTGCTCATGGGGGCTCCTCCTCCCGTGGCGTTCGACGGCTCCTCCCCGTCGATCCGCATCCTTGATCTAGGCGGCCAGGCGTTCCGCGACGCGGAGCCGTGCGCTCCGGGCGCGGGGGTTCAGCGCGATTTCCTCCTCTCCGGGGGTGATCCCCTTCGGCGTCACGAGCCGGACCCTCGGGGCCCGACCACAGACGCAGACCGGCGCTTCCGGCGGGCAATTGCAGCCCCGTCGTTCCGCCTGAAAGAACTGCTTGACGATCCGATCCTCGAGCGAGTGGTAGCTGAGGACGGCCAGGTGGCCACCGGGCCGCAACAGGTCGAGCGCCGCGGACAACCCTTCGGCCAGGGCGTCGAGCTCCTCGTTGACCGCAATGCGGAGCGCCTGGAACACGCGCGTTGCCGGGTGTACGCGACGCCGCCCGGCGACACGCGACGGCGCCGCGCGCTCGATCAGCGTGGCGAGCGCTTCGGCTGTCTGGACCGGCGCCGCGGACCGCGCCTCGACAATGGCCCGCGCAATACGACCCGCGAATGGTTCTTCGCCATAGCGCCGGAACAGGGCTGCAAGGGCGGATGCGTCGAGTGTCGCCAGCAGGTCTGCCACCGGAACGCCGCGACTCGTATCGAACCGCATGTCCAAGGGGCCACCGGCCCGGAACCCGAACCCGCGTTCCGTGTCAGCGAGCTGGAAGCTCGACAGGCCGAGGTCGAAGAAGCAGCCATCCACGCTCCCGAAGCCAGCTTCCGGCGCAACGGTCGCCAGCTCGCGGAAATTCGCCTGGCGGAGCTGCAGCCGTTCGCCATAGCGCGGCCGAAGACGTTCGCCAACCCTGGCGATGGCCGCCCCGTCGGCGTCAAGACCAAGGAGGCGGCCATCAGGATCGGTCGCCTCGAGCATGCGCTCGGCGTGCCCGCCGCCACCGACGGTGCCGTCGATCTGCAGGCTTCCCGGGGCGGGCGCAAGCATCGTCATGACCTCGTCGACCAGGACGGGCACGTGGACGTCGACGTCGTTCATCAGATCCCGAGGCCCTGGATGGCCTGGGCGAGCGTCTCGGGGTCGTCCATCGCGCGGCGGTAGTTCGCCCAGGTCGTCGGTGCCCAGATCTCGGCGTGGTCGCGTGCCCCGACGACAACGGCTTCGGCCGTCAGCCCGATGCCGTCGCGCAGGAATGCCGGAAGGAGCAGGCGGCCCTGGCGATCGAGGGTCGCGTCGGCCGCACCGGCGAAGATGCTCCGGCCGAACAGCCGGGACGACGCGTCAGTGATGGGTAGTGCGGCGATCTTGTCCGACAGCGCATCCCATCCGGCCTGCGTGTGGATCGCGAGGCACCCATCGATCCAGCGGGATACGACTGCTCCCGCATCGAGCTGTGCACGGAAGCGGGCTGGGACGGCCAGCCGACCCTTGTCGTCCAGCGTGTGCCGGTACTCGCCGGTGAACACCGATCGGACCCACCCATCGCTTCGAGGCTTCGACGGGCCCGCGACAGCGAAGCCGCGAGCCCGTCCTTGTGTCGCGGAGGTCCCGGTGTGCCCTACCGGTCGTCCGCTGATGGCGAAGGGTCGGACGTGGTTCCCCACTTCTCCCCACTTTGCGCCACTGCCCGCATCATAGCGGCTCCACGGCAGCCGTCAACCGTCAAATGCAGGGATCGCGGAAGGCAGGGCCGATCGGGCGCCGGGGGCGCGGGAGAGGCGATCGGGCGCCTCTGAGGTGATCGGACGCCGCAGAGACGATCGAGCGCCTCTGAGGTGATCGGGCGCCGCGGGACCAGCTGATCGTGGGGATCGCGCCGGCCGATGTCGCGGAGTCGTGTCGGGAGGGCCTATTACGCCCTGGTCAGGGCGACCGCGTCGTGCCGCACGGTGGGTCATCGGACCCGGGCGAGATCCTTCGAGCGTCCGCTGCCAGGCGGAGGCGGGGCCGGCGTCAGCGCGTCAGCGCGTCGGCGGGGGCAGGATGACGACGTCGCCCGTGTGGATCGGGATCCTCAGGTTGGGGTTGAGCTGTCTGACCGTCGCATACGGGATGCCGAAGTAGCTGGCGATGCTCTGAAGGTTGTCGCCGGCACGAATCGTGTAGAGGTAGCAGTCGGGCTTGTCCGGGCACGGCGTCAGGAGTGCGTACCGATCGCTCGTGGGCGCCGGCGTCGGTGTCGGCGCCAGGGTCGGCGTGGGGGCCGGCGTGGAAGCAGGCGTCGGCGAAACCGTCGGTTTGAGGGTCGGACCCGGTGTCGGCGTCGGCTCGAGCGGCGTGGGACTCGGCGAACTGCTGGCCACCGCAACGGGTGGCACGGAACTCGCCAGGCGAAGACCACCCGTGACCGTGACGAACGCGATCGCCGCCCCGGCCGAGGCGACCAGGAGCACCAACGAGATCGCGATCGCCGGCGTCAACAGGCGCGGACCCGATCGCCGATCGGCGGAGAGCAATTGCCGCTCCTCGTGTGCGTCCACGATCCTCCCACGTGCTGACAGTCCAACCGGACGGTGACTCTAGTACCTTTTCGGCGTAGCCGTCCCGGAAATCGTGATGCTAGGCTTCGGTCGGGTGTCCTTTCGACGTCCATTCGAAGATACCCAGTCGAGGCAAACAGGATCGTGGCACTGGAAATCACCCCCATCGCACCGGACCCCGATCCCTATCGGCTTGCGCCGCATCGGATCCGCCGCTGCACGTTTCGACGCCTGATCCAGGTCGATGCGCGACTGGAGCGAATCTACGACGTCGAGTGCCTTTACCCGGATCGCAAGGTCCCGATCCCCATCGGTGATCTCGATACGGCAATGAGCGTCTGCAACGACTGTACGGCCGCCCACATATTCCGACCGGACGAGGACTGACGGCATAGGCGCCAGCGAGGCGACCTGTAAGCCGAGTTCTGTCCTGCGATCACCGAAGCGATCACGGGGATGGCCATCCATCTAAGGCCGGCGGTTACCCGCCGGCTCGTGCGGCCGACCCGAGAGCTGGGCAACGCGCCTCTCCCCCGGCAAGCCGGGTTACGCCCTCCTATTTGGCCTTGCTCCGGGTAGAGCTTGCCGCGTTTCACTCCGTCGGTCGAAACC
>JANMPD010000055.1:0-13256 GCA_031369685.1 Chloroflexota bacterium
CCAGTGGATCGAAAGCCTGACCCGTGAGGTCGAAGTCGGCGCCCTGTACCTCGGCAAGGTCACCCGGATCATGGGCTTCGGCGCCTTCGTCGAGATCCTGCCGGGCAAGGAAGGCCTCGTCCGGATCGGCGAGCTCGCCGACTACCACGTGCCGACCGTCGAAGACGTCGTGAGCGTCGGGGACGAGGTCATGGTTGTCGTGATCGAGGTCGACCGTCAGGGACGGGTCAACCTGTCCCGCAAGGCCGCCATGCAGCGACACCTGGCGAAGGATCCCGCCTGACCCTGGTTCGAACCTGGGAGCTCCTCGACGGCGCGTCGGGGAGCTCTCGCCGAACAGGACAGCACGGGTCCCGAATACGGCGATCAATGGGTCGGGTCCGCAGGAGGGCGCGTGACCCACTGCTATACTCGGCTGGTGCCCGCATGATCAACCATCCCCGCGGAGCCATGCCCGGATGAGCGACCGAAGCCCACTCACCGTCGCGGTCGTCGGCGCCACGGGCGTCGTCGGTCGAACGATGGTCCAGGTACTTGCCGAACGGAATTTCCCGATCGGCGAATTGCGGCTGCTCGCATCCGGTCGATCGGCAGGCCGGATGGTCTCAGCCGCCGGTCGGACGATTGAGGTCCTCGAGGCCACACCCGAAGCGTTCGAGGGGGTCGATATCGCCCTGTTCAGCGCCGGCGGGGACATTTCAACCGTGCTTGCCCCGCAGGCCGCCGCGCGCGGCGCGACGGTCATCGACAATTCGTCGGCATGGCGCATGGACCCGGCCGTTCCACTCGTTGTCAGCCAGGTCAACCCCGACGACCTCGCCTGGCACGAAGGCATCGTCGCCAACCCGAACTGTTCGACCATGCAGCTCGCGCCGATCCTGATGGCCCTCCGGGATGCCGTCGGCCTCGAGCGGGTGGTCGTCGACACGTATCAGTCTGTGTCCGGCACCGGGGCCGACGCCCTGGTCGAGCTCGAGGGGCAGGTGCGCGCCCACGTCGCGGGGGAACCGCTTGCGTCGTCGGTCTACCCGCATCCGATTGCCTTCAATGCCATCCCTGAAATCGACGTCTTCATGCCGGATGGCTCGACGAAGGAAGAGTGGAAGGTCGTGGCCGAGAGCCGCAAGATCCTCCACCTCCCGGACCTGCGCGTGGCCTGTACCGCCGTCCGCGTTCCCGTGTTCGTCAGCCACTCGGAAGCCGTCCACGTTGAAACCACGAGCTCGATCGACCCGGACCGCGCCCGGGCGCTGTTCGCGGCGGTGCCAGGCGTCATCGTCGAGGACGATCCGAGCCGGCACGCCTATCCACTTGCCACGCGGGCAGCCGGACGCGATGAGATCTTCGTCGGGCGCGTTCGCCGGGACGCATCCATCGCGGGCGGGCGCGGCCTGTCCCTGTGGGTCGTCTCAGACAACCTGCGCAAAGGTGCCGCGACCAACGCGGTCGAGCTCGCCGAAGTCCTCGTGGCCCGAGGATGGGTCAGGGCCGCGGCCCGGCGTGCGACCAGCGAGGCGCGCGCGTGACCTCGCTCGAGCGCCGCGCGGCGCTCGAGGCCATCGCCACCGAGGTGACGGGCTGTACCCGCTGCCGGCTCCACGCCGGCCGGATCAAGGCCGTGCCCGGCGAGGGCCATCCCGATACCGAGGTCGTCTTCGTCGGCGAGGGCCCGGGACAGAACGAGGATCGCGCCGGTCGGCCGTTCGTGGGCCGGGCCGGGGACCTGCTCGTCCGGATGCTCGGCACCGTTGGCTGGAAGCGCGACGAGGTGTTCATCACGAACGTCGTGAAGTGCCGGCCGCCCGACAATCGAGATCCCGAGCCGGACGAGATCGAGGCCTGCCTCCCGTACCTGCAGCGGCAGCTGGCCGTGATCGATCCACCGCTCATCGTGACCCTTGGTCGCCATTCGATGGCCAGGTTCATCCCGGGCGCGAAGATCAGCCAGATCCACGGAACGAGCCACCCCGTGGACCCGGCGACCGGCGCCTCGAGCGCCGTGGTCTATGCGATGTTCCACCCGGCCGCCGCACTCCGCTCGTCCGACGTTGAACGCCAGAGTTTCGACGACGCAGCCGGGATCCCGGCTGCCCTCCTGGAGGCGCGCGCACGCCGTAACGGACCGATGGGCGATGCGGAGCCTGTCAAGGTCGCCGCGAGCGCCATGGAGCCGCCGCCACTGCCGATGGCGGGCCACCTGCCGACACGAACCACCGAATCCATCACCATGGACGCGGCGCCTGACGCGCCGACCCTTTTCTGAACGGAACCAACCACCATGCCCAAGCGCACCAAACCTGAACCAGAAGGCACGCCCCTCCGCATCATCCCGCTCGGCGGGGTGGGGGAGATCGGCAAGAACATGTACGTCTTCGAGTACGGCGATGACATCGTCGTCATCGACTGTGGCCTCATGTTCCCGGACGAGGAGATGTATGGCATCGACCTCGTCATCCCGGACATCACCTACCTCAAGGAACGCCGCGCCAACGTCAAGGCGTTCATCATCACCCACGCCCACGAGGACCACGTCGGCGCCTTGCCGTACGTCCTGCCCGAGTTCCCGGGGGTCCCGGTCTACGCCTCGAAGCTGGCCCGCGGCCTGCTCGGCAACAAGGTCAAGGAGCACAAGCTCCACAACAATCCGCTCCTCCCGCTCGAGCCAGGCGATGAGATCCAGATCGGGCCCTTTGGAGTCGCACCGTTCCGGGTCGGCCATTCGATCCCGGATGCGATGGGTATTGCGCTCCGAACACCGGTCGGCGTCGTGGTCCATACCGGGGACTTCAAGTTCGATCACACGCCCGTGGACGGCCGCCTGTCCGACTTCCACATCCTGGCGCGGTTCGGCGAAGAAGGGGTCATCTGCCTGCTCTCGGACTCGACCCGAGCCGAGAACCCCGGCTACACCCCCTCAGAGCGCACCGTCGGCGAAGCGTTCCGCGAGATCATGGAGCCACTCGATGGCCGGGTCATCGTGGCGACATTCGCCAGTAACATCGCGCGGGTCCAGCAGGTCCTCGATGCCGCGGCGACCTTTGATCGCAAGGTCACGGTGATCGGACGCTCGATGGAGCAGAACTTCCGGATCGCGACCGATCTCGGGTACCTGACCCATGCGCCGGGCATGATCGTGCCCAAGGACCGACTCAACGAGGTCCCGGACGCCAAGCTGGTGATCTGTACCACCGGAGCGCAGGGCGAGCCCATGGCGGGCCTCGCCCGGATGGCGAATCGGGACCATCGCTTCGTCGAGATCAAGCAGGGCGATACGGTCATCGTGAGCGCCAGCCCGATCCCGGGTAACGAGGAATACGTAAGTCGGACGATTGACAACCTGTTCAAGGCGGGCGCCAATGTCTTCTATCACACGATCAAGCGCGCCCACGTCTCCGGTCATGCCAGCCAGGAAGAGCTCAAGCTGATGCTCGGCCTCACCAAGCCGAAGCACTTCATCCCGATTCATGGGGAATTCCGGATGCAGGTGCAGCACGGGCGCCTGGCGATCGAGACGGGCGTCGAGCCTGAGAACGTATTCATCATCGAGAACGGCCAGCCGATCGAGTTCCTGGCCGACGGGACCGCGCGCCGAGCCGCGCCGGTGACCGCCGGCTATGTGTTCGTGGACGGCCTGTCGGTCGGGGATGTCGGCGAGGTCGTGTTGCGCGACCGCCGGGCCCTGGCCAATGACGGCATGTTCATGATCGTCGTGACCGTGGACAAGCAGACCGGCAGCGTCATCGGGCGACCCGAGATCATCACCCGTGGCTTCATCCACGGGGCGGAGCACGATCGCGTCGTCGAGGCGGCAGTCGAACGCGTCATCAAGGCGGTCCAGACCCCGGGCGATCACATCAGCGAGATCGCGCTGCTCAAGACCCAGATCAAGGAAGGCGTATCCCGCTTCCTGTACGAGCAGACGAAGCGGCGTCCGATGGTCTTTCCCGTGGTCGTCGAGGTCTGAACGTGGCGACCCGCCGACGATCGGCCCCACGCCGCACCCGACGCCGATCCGGCTTCGCGTTTCCCGGGATCACGCTCCCACCGGTCAACCCCGAGGTCGCGCGATCGATCATCGGGATCATCCTGCTGGTCCTCGGAGCGGTGACGCTCATCGCCCTCGTCCTGCCGGGGCAGGGGCGACTGACCGACTGGTGGATCGGTTCGGTCGGACCGTGGTTCGGAAGCCTCCGGTGGCTGTTGCCGTTTCTGCTGCTCGGCGGCGGCTGGTACCTCGAATGGGGTCCTGGAACGAGGCCCCAGTCCGGCTGGGGCGTGACCATCGTCGGGCTGATCGTTGCCTATGTCGCCTCCCTGGGCGCGGTCCAGGTCACGGCCCTCTGGAGTGGCGGCAAACTCGGCCGGTTCCTGGCCGATCTTCTGGTCGATCCGTTGACGGCGCCCGGCGCGTTCGTGCTCCTGCTCGCGATTGCCGCCGTCGGCGTCATGCTCGCGTTCAACCTTCCGCTGCGCGACCTCGTACGGCCGGGAACACGCCTTGCTCGCTGGCTCGGGACCACGGTTTCGGCTTCGATGCAGCGCGATGCCCGCCAGACCGGGACCTCGGCAACCGGCGACGCTCCCGCACCCAGGGGCGACCGCACCACCGGCATTCGGACGGCGGTTGGTCGAGCCGGTCGCGGGACCGTTTCAGCCGCTGGGTCATCCGGCCAGACGGGGATCTGGGGCGGAGACGACGCCGATCGCATTCCGGCCGGCGTACCGTCCCAGGCGCAGACGTCGTCAACCTTCGCGCCGGCCCGATCGGCCGGGGGAACGGCTTCATTGACGCCAGCCGCCGCAGCGCTCGCTGCCCGGCCCGTTCGCGATCTCGATGACATCACCGATGCCTCCGATTCGCCACCGACCGTCGAGCGGCGCGAATACGTCCTGCCGCCGCTGGAACTCCTCGATGCCACGATCGAGCCAATCGTGCACGGAAGTGACGACCTGATCCACCGGCGGAACGAGGAAATCATCGTCAAGAAGCTCGCCAGCTTCGACATTCCGGCCCAGATCATCGGTCGTAACGCCGGCCCGGTCGTGACCCAGTACGAGGTCCAGCCGGCGCCGCACGTCAAGGTCAGCCGGATCGAAGGCCTGTCCGATGACCTGGCGATGGCGCTCGCGGCTCGCTCTCTGCGGATCGAGGCACCGATCCCCGGCAAGAGTGCCGTGGGCATCGAGGTACCCAACGAGGAATTCAACGTCGTCACGCTCCGGGGGATCCTGGAATCGGTTGACTTCACGACGAGCGCGACGTCACGCCTCACGTTTGCGCTGGGCCGCGACGTGGCCGGCCGAGCTCAGGCCGTCGACCTCGCGAAGATGCCGCATCTGCTCATCGCCGGTGCCACCGGATCGGGCAAGAGCGTCATGGTCAATGCGGTCATCACGAGCCTGCTCTGCAACTCGACGCCGGACGACGTTCGCATGATCCTGATGGACCTGAAGCGGGTCGAACTGGCTTCCTACAACGGCCTGCCGCACCTGCTCGTGCCGGTCATCACCGAACCCGACCGGGCCAAGTCCGCGCTGAAATGGGCGGTCAACGAAATGGAGGGTCGCTACCGGCGGTTCGCGGGCGCCACGGCACGGAACATTCGCGGCTACAACGAGACCCGGGTCGATCCGGAGGACCGGATGCCGTACATCGTGATCGTCATCGACGAGCTGGCCGACCTGATGATGCGAGAAGGCAAGAACGTCGAGGACCCGATCGTCCGACTCGCCCAGAAGGCACGCGCCACCGGCATCCATATGGTCCTCGCGACCCAGCGTCCTTCCGTCAACGTGGTGACCGGCCTGATCAAGGCGAATTTCCCGAGCCGGATCGCGTTCGCGATGGCGTCCCAGATCGATTCAAGAACGATCCTCGATGCACCCGGCGCCGAGGACCTGATCGGTCGCGGGGACATGCTGTACCAACCATCGGACGCCCCTCGCCCGATGCGCCATCAGGGCGTCTTTGTCTCGGATGCCGAGATCGCACGGGTGACCCAGCACTGGTTCGATCAGATCGATGATCCGCACTACGACATGGCCATCGTCGAATCCGACGAGGAATCGACGGGATCGGCCGAGCCGATCTCCGACCAGGAGGCTGATCGCCTGCTGCCGGACGCGATCGGCGTGGTCCGGGAGTACGATCGAGCCTCGGCATCGCTCCTCCAGCGACGCCTCAAGGTTGGCTACGCCCGTGCGGCGAGGATGATCGACCAACTGCAGGAGCGCGGGTATATCGGAGCATTCGACGGCTCGAATGCACGCGTGGTCCTTCGCCGGGACGAGCCGGACGCGGCGGCGGACGACGAGATGAGCGAGGACGACTGAGCATGGGCATGAGCGACGAGGCCCGTCGCGCCCGCGCAGCAGCGCGGTCCCGGGGCCGCCTGCCGAATCGGACGATGGCGCCGGAGCGGCCGACGGCGGCCGCGGAGGTGACCCCGTCCCTGCCGGATCGCCTGGCGAGTGCCCGTGAGCGCAAGGGCGTCGACCTGCTCCGGGCGGAACGCGACACCAAGATCCGGGCCCGCTACCTGGGAGCCCTCGAGCGTGGCGACTACCGTGAGCTCCCAGGCGCCGTGTACACGAAGGGATTTCTGCGCAACTACGCGGTCTACCTCGGGCTGGATCCTGAGGACGTGCTGCGGCAGTGGCGCCGGGAGCGCGGCGACCTGACCCCGACGGAGGCGGTCATGATCGCGCCGCGGACCATCGTGGAGACACCGCGCACGCTGACGTTCTCGCCGTCGGTGGTCGTGGCCGCCCTGATGACGTTCGGCGTCATCCTGTTCGGCTTCTATCTCGCGGTCCAGCTCCTGCGCTTTGCGAAGCCACCGGTGCTGTCGGTGTCGAACCCGGTCAGCGCGGTGGTCGATGTTGACGAATCGACGACCTCGTTCGTCCTCGCCGGCACCTCATCGCCCGGCGCCACGGTCACGGTATCCGTCCCGGGTCAGGCCAACCCACGGCGCGTGATCGCGCTGTCCAACGGGTCGTGGAGCGTCACGGTGGACCTGCGCCGGGGAACCAACCAGTTCGATATCGATGCCGTGGATCCCGAAACCGGCAAGTCTACCGAGACCCCGCAGCAGGTGATCATCAAGGTCCCGTATCTCGTGATCCAGGCCCCGACGCTGACGGTGAGTCAACCGCAGGACGGCGCGACGTACGAGAACGGCGCGATTCCGGTGGAAGGCACCACCTCGAACGCGAAGAGCGTCGTGGTCGCCGCGACCTACCTCGGGCCGTCTGACGGCTCGGTCCCCGCGCCCACGCCAACACCCGCCCCAACGCCGACGCTCGTGCCGGGAACCACGCCCGGACCGGCCCCGGACGCGCACACGGTCGCCGTGGCCGATGACGGTTCGTTCACGACGCCCCTCGAACTCACCGAGGGCCGCTGGTCGATCCAAGTCACGGCCACCTCGCCCGAGGGTAAGACCACGTCGCTGACCCGATCCGTCACCGTTGCCTATACCGGGGTCAACCTGGTCGTCGCGATCGTCGGCGGCGATGCCTGGATCAAGGTCTGGGTGGATGGGGTCCTGGATCCATCGCTCTCAGCCAGCGGCAAGGTCTATTCCAAGGGCCGTACGCTCACGTTCACCGGCAAGACATCGGTCGAGGTCAGGACCGGGTCGTCGGGCTATACACAGTTCACGCTCAACGGCGTATCGCTCGGGGCCCTGGGCCGGCCCGGGATCCCGGAAACGTGGCTGTTCGAGCCGCCCACGGCGCCGGCGCTGACCCAGCACCGCTGATCGACGATGACTGATACGGAGCTCCTCGCGCTCGCCGAGCGATTGCAGGGCCTCTGCCTCGGTCGCGGGCTCACGGTGGCCACGGCCGAATCGTGCACCGGCGGCATGCTCGCATCGGTCATCACCGACATCCCGGGGGCTTCCGGGTACTTTCGTGGCTCGATCGTCGCCTATGCCGACGCGACCAAGATTGCGCTGCTCGATGTCCCTGAGGCAACCCTGGGTGCGCACGGCGCCGTCAGCGCCCAGGTGGCCCGCGTCATGGCCACCGGCCTGCGAGATCGTCTCGGCGTCTCGCTTGCGATCTCCATCACCGGCGTCTCGGGTCCGGATGGCGGATCGGACGAGAAGCCGGTCGGCCTGACCTATATCGGCCTGGCCGATCGCCGCACCAGCGACGTGCGCCGCTATACCTGGGCAGGCGATCGAGCGGCCAACCGTCGCGAGAGCGTGCGAGCCGGGCTTCGCTGGCTGATCGAGCGAGCCGAGACGCCGGCACCGGACGAGGGCCCGTGACACGCACTGCCGCAGAGATCGGCGCCGGATTGGCACCGGTCCGCGACGCCCGGCCGATCGAACCGGGATCCCGCATCCACATCGTGGGCATTGCCGGGGCGGGGGCATCGGGTGCAGCCCTGCTGGCCCGCGCAGCAGGGGCTGACGTATCCGGCTGCGATGCGGGCGGGCCGTCGCCCTACTCGGCCGCGGTGTCCCAGGCCGGGATCTCGATCGACTGGCGCCACGATGCAGCCCACGTCGGTGGGGCGCACGGGCCAGCCCGGCTCGCGGTGACCAAGGCACTGACGGCGATCGCCCCTGACCATCCTGAGCTGGAGGCCGCTCGTCGGGCGCATCTGCCGATCGAGCCCTGGCAGCAACTGGTGGCGGACGCGGCCTTCGGGCGGCGTCTCGTGGCGATCGCCGGGACCCATGGCAAGAGCTCGACCAGCGGGTGGCTGGTCCACGTGCTGGCCCATGCCGGGTTCGACCCGTCGGCATTCGTGGGAGCGTTGCTGCCTGCGGCGGTGACGCTCGCCGCACCGGCAACCGCCCGGATCGGAAGTGGACCGGCGTTCGTGGTCGAAGCCGACGAATATGCCGGCAACTTCGATGCCTATCGTCCCGACGTGGCGATCCTGACCGGCATCGAGTGGGACCATCCCGACGTCTTCGCCGACCTCACGGCCGTCCAGTCCGCGTTCGCCGGATGGATCGGCCGGATGCCCAGCGGCGGGACGCTCGTCGCCAACATCGGCGATCCCGGCGTCGCCGATCTACTCAGAATGGTGGTCCGAACGCTGCCGATTCGCCTGATCGGGTACGCCGTGACCGATGCGTCACCGGCCCGTGCCGGCTATCAGCGGGGCGTCGCCGCGGAGTACGCCACGGCGATGGGCCCGGCCGAGGCGCTGCTCGGCCGCGTGGTTCACTCGGCGCCGGGCGGCACGGCCATCGACATCATCGGGCTCGACCCATTGGCCGGGCCGGTTCGCGTCAACCTGCCGACGGCCGGACGACATAACGTGGCCAATGCGCTCGGCGTTGCCGGAGCATCCTTCGCGCTCGGGGTCGATACCGCATCGATTATCGCCGGGCTGGAGACCTTCGCGGGCATCGGGCGGCGACTCGAACGCAAGGGTGAAGTAGGGGGTGTCGTGGTCTACGACGATTACGGCCACCACCCGACGGCCATCCGCGAGACCCTCGCTGCCGTGCGCCAGCGAGAGCCCGGTCGGCGGGTCTGGGCGGTCTACGAGCCGTTGACCTTCCATCGGACGGCTGCCTTGCTGCCGGAATTCGCGGCGGCACTCGCCGATGCCGATGGTGTCCTGATCGCGGACATCTGGGCCGGCCGGGATACCGACACGACCGTCACCTCCCCCGAGCGCCTGGTGGCGGCCATCCGGCGGCTCAGCCCCGAGCTACCGGCCAGCGCGTCCGGGAACGTGACCGCGACGGCCGAGCAGCTGGCCCAGGACGTCACGGCCGGGGACGTCGTCCTGGTCATGGGCGGTGGCCACAGCTATCAGATCGGCGAGCAACTCCTTGAACGCCTGGGGCGCGATCGTCCATGACGATCCTCGACCATGCGGCGGCGGCAGACCTGCTCGAGCGGCTGGCGCGAATCCGCTCCTCGTTCGACGGTGATGCGTGGGTTGATTGCTTCAGCCCGGATATCGCGTGGCAGCCGAGTCCCTTTGCGGCTCCATTGGTCGGGCACAACGAGATCCGAGCCTTGCTGCTCGAGGCCTCGAAGCGCGAAGAACAGGTAGAGTTCACGTTCGAACGCCACTGGGTCGTACCACCGACGATCCTGGCACCGTGGCATGCCAGCCATGTGGACCGCACCCGTAGAACGCGGTTGCGAACCGCCGGGTTTGCAGCCTTCGAGATCGCGCCCGATGGACGCATCCGGATCGCCCGGTGGTGGCCGGTCGAGTCAACAACCACGATCGAGTAGGGAGGCAGCGCACGAATGGCAGGGGATGTCTCCTTCGATGTCGTCAGTGAATTCGATGTCATGGAATTGCGGAATGCCCTGGACCAGGTCCGGCGCGAGGTCGGGCAGCGCTATGACTTCAAGGGAGCGACCGTCGAAATCGAGCAGACGGCAACCGAAGTCATCATCGTCACCGATACCGAGTTCCGGGCAGGAGCGATCAAGGACCTGATCGAATCCAAGGCCGTTCGACGCGGCCTGTCCCTGAAGATCTTCGATTGGGGCAAGATCGAACCGGTCGGCGGCAACAAGGTGCGCCAGAAGGTGGCCCTCCGTGAGGGCCTGACCGATGAGCTGGCCAAGAAGCTCGCGCGCCTCATCCGCGATGAGTTCCCGAAGGTCAAGTCGCAGATCCAGGGCGACGCGCTCCGCGTCTCCGGCAAGAACAAGGACGATCTCCAGCGGGTGATCACCCGATTCCGGGATCTCGACGAGGTCGTCCCACTCCAGTTCCAGAACTACCGGTAGTCGCGATGCTGCCGGGAGCGCGTTTCAGCCGGGTTGTCGTGGGCCTCGTTGCCGCGGTGCTGATTCTGAGCATGCTGCTCGGCGCCCTGCCCGCACCGGGGTTGTGATGGAGCAGCTCGAGGCGCCCGCCACCCCGCAAGACGGACCGTCGTCGGTTCCCGACGCCGAGGCAGAGGCTGAAGGACCGGCGGTCGGGGCAACGCCCGCGTTGGTCGCGGATGGGCCCACATTGGTTGCGGAGCCCGCCGCGGAGACGCCCGTCACGGTCGGGCGGATGATCGCAGACGCCCTGCGGCGCGCCGGAGTTCGTTGGGCCTTCACGGTCCCGGGCGAGAGCTTCCTCGGTCTGCTCGATGGGCTGACGGCCGCGGGAATCCATGTCGTGGCGACGCGCCACGAAGGTGCGGCCGCATTCATGGCCGAGGCCCATGCCCAGCTCACCGGGCGTCCGGCTGCATGCCTCGCAACGCGGGCTGTCGGAGCGGCGAATCTTGCGATCGGCATTCACACCGCGACGGCCGATTCGAGCCCGATGTTCGCACTGATCGGCCAGGTCGAACGGGCCTCCAGGGGCCGCGAGGGGTTCCAGGAAGTCGACCTTGCCGGCACGATCGGTGGCCTCGCGAAGTGGGCCGCCGAGCCGCGCGACGTCGGTGAAGCCGTGGAGGCGACCGGGCAGGCCGTGGCCGAAGCGCTCTCCGGCCGGCCCGGTCCTGTACTCCTCTCCGTCGGCGAGGACCTTCTGGACGCCATGGTCCCCGTTGGCCTGGTCCCGGAGGTTCCGCGCAACACTCCGCGCCGCCCGGACGAGGCGGAGGTCGCGTCGGTTCTCCACCTGCTGGCGGACGCCCGGAACCCGGTGATCCTTGCCGGCGGGGGCGTCCTGCGGGCCCGGACCTCGAATGACCTCGTCCATCTGGCCGAGCTCCTGCGGGTGCCCGTGATCGCGGCGTGGCGACGTGGCGATGTCATCTCGAATGATCACCCGCTCTATCTCGGCATGACCGGCTACGGATCACCGGCAACGGTCCGGGAACGGCTGGAGCAGGCAGACGCGATGCTGGTCATCGGGTGCCGCCTGAGCGAGATCGCGTCCTACGGCTGGGCGATCCCCGCACCGTCAACTGCGTGGGCGCATGTCGACATCGCGCCGGCGAGGCCCGTAGCGGACCTCGCGGCACCGACGATCCGGGTCGAATCGGACGCGAAGCTCTTCCTCCGTGCCGCGATCGCCCGTCTGGAGCGAAACGGCGTCCTGGATGTGGTGAGCACCGATGCTCGCGTGGCTCGAAATGAAGCGGATCGAGCGGCGTGGGAGGCTGCCACCATCATCGATGCTCACCCGTGGACCGGCCCCGGCATTCATCCGGGCCGCGTGGTGGCGTCCTTGCGTGACGTGCTCCCTGAAGACTCGATCCTGACGACGGATGCCGGAAGCTTCGGGAGCTGGGTGGCCCGAGGATTCCGATTCCGACGGCCGGGCACGTTCCTCGGGCCGACCTCGGGCGCCATGGGCTACGGATTGCCGGCCGCCATTGCGGCGGGCCTCGTCCATCGCGATCGGCCAGTCGTCGCGGTGGTGGGGGACGGGGGTCTCGGGATGACCGTCGCAGAACTCGAGACCGCGGTCCGGCATGGGCTCCGGACGGTGGTCCTGTGCTTTGACAACGAGCAGTACGGGATGATCCGCTCGTACCAGGATCGACGCGAGGATGGGTCCACCGCCGGCACGGACCTCGGGCCGGTGGACTGGGCTGCGGTCGCCAAGGGGTTCGGAGCGTACGGCACCCGGATCGAAACCGACGAGGCGTTCCTGCCCGCCCTCCATCGGGCGCTCGGGGCTGATCGCCCGACCCTCCTGCACCTCGTGATGGATCGGCGATGGACCGGGGTCGACGCTCGTCCCTGATCGCATCTGGCTCCTGCGTGTTTCGCAACGCGCCGTTCGCCAGCTGCCAGGATTCACGCGACGACCCCCGGGTTGGAGGATTCGGTGAGCGAGCGTCCTGACCCCTACGCGATCCTCGGCGTGACCCCGGACGCAACACCGGCGACCATCCGCAAGGCCTTTCACGACCGAGCCCGGTCCGCGCACCCCGACCTGATCGGCGATGCGGGACTCGCCACGATGCGCAATCTCAATCTCGCCTGGGATACCCTCCGAGACCCCGTGCGGCGCGCGGCATATGACACGTCCCGGCTCCTGGCGAGTCATGCCGGTTTGTCCTCAGCGCGGCAACCTGCCTGGACGGGTGCGGCCGGACGGCCACCGGGACGTCCTTCCGGGAGCCGCCTCGACTTCGGGCTCTATGCCGGATGGACGCTCGGTGAAGTTGCCCGCCACGACAATGGGTACCTCATGTGGCTGGCGGATCGACCGGAGGGCGTGCCCTTCGCCGATGAGATCCGAACCGTGCTGGAGGCCCTGCGTCCGGCCGCACCCGAGCTGGATCGGGACAAGCCTCGCTGGCGCCGATGAGACAGCTTCAGGCGACCTGCGTCGCGAAGATCTGATCCAGGGT
>JANMPD010000033.1:0-8002 GCA_031369685.1 Chloroflexota bacterium
GTCCGGGGGGTCCGGATCATCTGATGGTCGTATTCGAGGACCTCGGCCTTCTCGCCGAAGACAAGTCGGAACGCACGCGGCAGGTTCGTCACGTTCAAAGGCTCGTAGTCCTGATTGAGGACGAGCACGACGCCATTCATGCGCGGGATGCTAGCAACGGATCATCCGTCACGCTCTGGCCGTAGGGGCACCCGTCGATGCATCCCAGCCACCGGCCTGACCCACCTTCGTGGTCAGCGGCTTCCCGAGGGCGTCGGCAGCGAACCGGGCGGCCGTAAGTACGCTGCCCAGATCGACCCCGTGCTTCCAGCCCGAGGCGTCGAGGAAGTACACGAGATCTTCGGTCGCGAGGTTGCCCGCTGCCCCGGGCGCATAGGGGCAGCCGCCCGTGCCGCCAGCCGAGGAATCGAAGCAGCGCACGCCGGCATCCAAACCGGCAGCGACGTTGGCGAGAGCCGTGCCTCTTGTGTCGTGGAAGTGGAACGCGATCCGTTCGAGGGGGATCCCCGCGGCAACCGCCGTCCCGGTCAGGCCGGCGACCTGCGAGGGAACGCCGACGCCGATCGTGTCCCCGAAACAGACCTCGTCGACGCCGAGATCGAGCAGCCGGAGGGCCACGTCGACGGCTCGTTTGGCCGCGATCGCCCCCGTGTACGGGCAGCCGAAGGCCGTGGACACATACCCACGGCGCCACCAGCCGAGCTCGCTCGCGCGCCGCAGGACCGGGGCGAAGGCCCCGAGCGACGCGTCGACGGTCATGCCCATATTCCGCTCGGTGAAGGCGTCGGTTGCGGCCGTGAACACCGCGAGTGCCTGAGCCCCTGCGGCTTCCGCGCGCTCCATGCCGCGCATGTTGGGAACGAGCACCGGGAACCGGGCCGCGGGCGTTGCCGGTGTCGCGGGCAGGCGCGGCACCAGGGCATCCGCGTCGGCGAGTTGCGGGATCGTTTTCGGCGAGACGAAGCTCGTCGCCTCGATCTCGCGAAGGCCGGCAGCCACGAGCAGCTCGATGTAGCGGAGCTTCGCCTCGGTCGACAGCGTGACGGATTCGTTCTGGAGGCCGTCGCGCGGCCCGACCTCGTAGATCCGGACGAGGTCGCTCATCAACGGCGCCGGTGCGTGGTCGATCGGCGGTTCGTGGCGATCTCGCGGCCCGCCGGTGTCGAGCTCAGACCAGCGGCGGATCCATCGCTCGCTCGATGCGGGCGATGTGGACTTCGATCCGCGCGATGTCCTCGGTCGCCGCGGCCCGTTCGTGGCTGAGCAACGCGGCGGCATCGCGGCGCGCTCGGGCGGCGCGGTGGAGGACCAGCAGGGCATCTCGATTGTCGGGCAGGGCGGGTTGGTCAGACTTGCGCGCGGTGGCCATCGCTGGGATCAAACTCCGTTTCGGCTGTGGTCGTAGGCCAGAGGGTACCGCTACCGCTCGACGACCGCGAGCAGCTGCCCGCGCGTCACCTGGTCGGCACGCCGAAGATTCAGCTCCGCGATCCGCCCGCCGATCGGTGCCGTCACCAGGTGCTCCATCTTCATCGCTTCGAGCGTCGCGATCGGGTCGCCGGCAGCAACCGCCTGGCCGGCAGTGACGTGGACCATGAGGACGTTGCCGGGCATGGGCGACACGACGCTGACGGGTCCGCCCGTGTGCTGCGCGACCGCCGCTCGTACAGCCCGATCGACGTCGGGCGGCGGGGCCAGTCGAAATGCCACGCTGCGACCTTCGATGTCGACGTGAGCAACGCGATCACCGCCGGTGCCAACGACAACGGCCGGCATCGGGTCCTCGAGGCTCGCCGACAGCTCGATCCTGCGCTCGGATCCGCGGCCAGACCCGTCGTCCGAGCCGTCCGCCACCGCGAGCCGAACGCGTCCGGCCGCGTTGAGGCGCCAGCCAGCGACTCCGAGCGCTCGGGCCGCCGATTGCCAGGCAGCGTCCGGGATCGCGGTCCGCGCCTGCCAGTCGTCCGGTGGCCAGATGCGATCCAGCGTGTCGATGCGGGCCTGACCATCGATCACGACCGGCTCCCGAACGAGCCAGCGCAGGAACCGGAGATTCGTGGTCAACCCGAGGATCTGGGTGTGGTCGAGTGCCTCGGCCAGGCGCGCGAGGGCCCCGGCCCGGCCCGTGTCGTGGGCGATGATCTTGGCGAGCATCGGGTCGAACCGGCCCGTGACGTCGTCGCCCTCATCGATGCCTGCGTCGACCCGGATTCCGTTGTCGCTCGGCCATCGAAGTCGTTCGATCCGTCCGATCGCGGGCAGGAAGCCGTCCTCGGCGTCCTCGGCATAGAGGCGAACCTCGATCGCATGCCCGCCGGTCGTCCGCGCATTGTCGGCCGCGGCCTGCGTGAGACCGAGGGGCTCGCCGGCCGCGATCCGGAGCTGATCCGCGACGAGGTCCCGGCCGGTGACGAGCTCCGTCACCGGGTGTTCCACCTGGAGGCGGGTGTTCATCTCCAGGAAGAACCACTCGCCCCGATCCGTGACCAGGAACTCGCATGTCCCGGCGCCTTCATACCCGACGGCCGCCGCGAGCCGGAGGGCCGCAGCCCCGAGCTCGGTCCGGAGGGCGGGATCGACCGCCGGTGAAGGCGACTCCTCCAACACCTTCTGGTGGCGGCGCTGAAGTGAGCAGTCCCGTTCCCCGAGATGCACGCCCGCCCCGTTGGCATCGAAGAGGACCTGCACCTCGATATGGCGAGGCCCCTCCACGAGCCGCTCCAGGACCAGCCGATCGTCACCGAACGCGGCCGTGGCCTCGCGCCGCGCCGAAGCACACGAATCCGCCAGGTCGGCCGGATCTCGGACGACCCGCATGCCCTTGCCTCCGCCACCGGCGGCCGGTTTGACGAGGATCGGAAAGCCGGTGGCTTTTGCGGCCGTCGTCAGGGCACCAATCGACTGATCGCCACCGTCGTAGCCGGGCACCACCGGAATCTTCAGCGAACCGGCGATCCGTCGGGCGGCGGCCTTGTCGCCCATCGAGCGAATGGCGGCCGGTGGTGGCCCGACCCAGCGCAGCCTGGCCGCGATGACGGCCTCCGCGAACGTGGCGTTCTCGGCGAGGAAGCCGAACCCCGGGTGGACGGCGTCGGCCCCCGCAGCGCGCGCCGCCAAAACGACTGCTGCGATATCGAGGAGATCGAGCCCATCCGGGTCGCCGGTCGGTGGCACCGTGACCCGAATGCCGAGCCGCTCGCATGTCCGCGCAATTCGCCGTGCGATCTCCCCGCGATTGGCCACGAAGACGTGGCGGATCGGCGTAGCCCCCGTCGACTGCGGTTCCTGCCCGGGCCCACGCTCCGGCCCTGGCTCACGCCCGGTCGACGCCGGCTTCCGCTCCGGCCCTGGCTCACGCCCGGGGCCCGCCTCCCCCTCCGGCCCTCGGCTGACCCAACTCGGAGGCGAGAACGCGTCTAACGCGTCAAACGCGACACGCCAACGTCCGCCAACCCGGCGCGCAGGCAGGGATCCGTTGGCAATCCAGCGTTGGACCGTCCGCGTCGTGGTCCCGATGCGACGTGCAGCCTCGCTCGGGCTGAGCTCCTGATCGGCCATCGTGTCGCGATTGTCGCACGTAGAATGGTCAGATGCCGCGATTCGTGCCGTATCGGCCGTCCCGTCCATCGCCTGAAGAAGTGGTGGCCCGCGGGATCGCAATCCACGCGGAGATGGATGCCCGACGGAGCGTGCGGATGTTCTCCACGGAGCCCGTTCCGCGGCGGGCCATCGAGCTGGCCATTGCCGCCGCATCCACGGCTCCATCGGGAGCGCACCAGCAACCCTGGACGTTCATGGCGATCGGCGATCCGGCCCTCAAGCATCAGATCCGGCTCGCGGCAGAGGAGGAAGAGCGGCAGGGCTACGAAGGCGGCCGGATGCCGCCGGAGTGGTTGGCCGCGCTCGAGCCGATCGGGACGGACTGGCACAAGGACTTCCTCGATGTGGTGCCCTGGATCGTCGTCCTGTTCGAGCAGGTTCACGGGACCTTCCCCGACGGCAGCCCGAAGAAGCACTACTATGCCCGGGAGAGCGTCGGGATCGCGTGCGGGATGTTCATCAGCGCGATCCATCGGATGGGCCTCGTCACGTTGACCCACACACCGTCGCCCATGGGATTCCTGCGCGAGATCCTGGGCCGGCCGGCCAACGAGCGGCCCTTCGTGCTCCTGCCCGTCGGCTACCCGGCACCTGATGCGGTCGTACCGGACCTGACCCGCAAGCCGCTCGACGAGGTTTCGGTGTTCGTGGAGGCCGCCGCGACCGATCCGTCGCGCTGATCGCCGGCCGCTTGGGTTATCGCCGGGGTCTCGGGCTGATCGCCGGCTGCTCGGGCCGATCGCGGATCACTCGGGCTGATCGCCGAGGTCCTGGGACCGAGGCTCAGTCGCCGCCTCCGGGATCCCACGCCGGACGGCGCTTCTCGGTGAAGGCGCCGAATCCCTCCTGCGCCTCGGAGCTCGTGCGCTGGCGTGCGATGACCCTCGCGGTGTGCCATTTCGAGGAGCCGTGGCCGAGCCCCCGGACCTCGCGAACGATCGATTTCGCCGCGCGAGCCGCAGTCGGGCCGGAGGCCAGGATGTCGGCGATGGCCGTGCCCACGGCCCGATCGAGGGCCTCGTCGCCCTCGACGATCTCGTGGACGAGTCCGATCCGTTGCGCGCGCAGGGCATCGAACCGCCGGCCGCCCGGGAACAGCGCCCGGGCGTGCGATTCGCCGATCTTGGCGATCACGAACGGCGCGATCACCGCGGGCAGGATCCCCAGGCGCGTTTCCGTGAACCCGAACTTCGCCCCGGATTCGGCAATCACCAGGTCCGAAACCGCGCACAGCCCCATGCCTCCGCCGAGCGCCGCTCCCTGGACGCGCGCGATGACCGGGACTGGGCACGTGTCGATGATCTCGAACATGTCGGCCATGGCCATGGCGTCCTGCTCGTTGCCTTCGACATCGAGCTGCATCGCGGCGCGCATCCAGGCGATGTCCGCGCCCGCGCAGAACGTGGGTCCATCGCCGGCCAGCACGACCGCCCGCAGGGTGGTCGCGTCCTCGCGGGCCAGGGCTGCGAACGCCGCGGCAAGCTCGGCGATCACCGACGCGTCGAACGCGTTGTGGGCCGCGGGACGCGCCAGCGTCACCCGTACGATCACATCGGATGGCCCGGTGCGGGTGAGGCGGAGCGTTCTCGGCATCAATGCATCCTACGGGAGGATCATGGACCGCGACGCGTCGAAGCCGACCGTCCGGAATTGCCAAACTGGGCCCTGCCCCCGCCAGGGCAGCGGGTCGTGCGGACGCGGCGCCACAGCCCGTCCGCCAAGCTCGCCAAGGCACCGCCCGTCCGCCAAGGCACCCCTTATGCGTCCTTGTGGCGGCTGCATGGACGCCGCAAGCACAAGACGTCGCGCGAAACCAGTCTTCAGGCGCCGAAACGCAACCAGGGCGACTGCCCCGGGTCCAGTCCGCGCGTGCGCCCACTCGGTGGAGGCTTCCTGACGGCCCTCGACCGCGGGCTGGGCGATCTTGCGGCCCGCGCTCCCACGTGGCGTGTCCATGCACCTGACGCTGGGCGGTTCAAGCTTCGGACGGCTCAAGGGCCGAGGACGGAAGTTGGGCGGACCGTCTGCCTAGTGGACGTCCACGTTCGCCACGACGACAGCCGCGCCGGGCTGGAACGACAGGACGGTGAAGCTCAGGGTCACCCGAACATGCTCCACGCCCGGCCGCCAGCCATGCAGGTAGTAGTTCTCGAACGGAGGACCGCCGTCCAGGCTCGTGATGTTCAGGGCGTACCCGTCGTACGACGCGAGCGGGTCGGTCGGCGATGAGGTGACCTCGGCGGACGCGGCCGTGAGGATGCCGTTCGGAAGGGTCGCCTCGCCGAGGTCAATGGAATAGGCACCGACGTGGTCGATCGGAATTTCGACTGACCTGATCGTCAGTGGCCGTGACTCCGAGAGCGCCGATGGTTCGATCGGCGGGAGCGCCGTCGCGCACGGGTTCTCGGGCGCGGGTCCCGCGCAAGGGACATCGTGGTAGCCGCCCGAGATCGGCGATCTCATAGATGGGTACCCCACCGGCCGGCCACCGGGGATCGTCACGACCTCGGCGCAGAGGAAGTTGATCCCTCCGAGCGACTCCGGCACGCGCGTGCAATTGACGAGTTGGTCGGACGACGTGCCCGCATCGGTGACGATGTGAACACCGACTACATATCCCACAGCGCCTGTTGGACATGCGGAATCGCCAGGGCACTGTGCTTCGGTCATCTCGATGCGCTGCACATGCCCCGGGGTGACGCCGGACTTACCCACCGCCCACGCGGCAAAGCCGGCGCACTGGTTGAGGGAAGGACTAATCGCTGGGCACACCCCCGGAAAGGTCCGATAGGGTTCCTGGGACGGGGTTGAGCTCGGCGCCGCTGTGTCGAGGCTCGCCCACGGGCTCTCAATCGCGACGTCGCCCTCGTCGACCTCGACGGTGATCGCGGCATGCAGCGTATGCCGCACCGTCCCGCCGCAGTCGCTCTCGGCCAGGTCGGTAACGGCGAAGATGCTCCACGTTCCCGCGGGGAGGCGAAGCACCGGATCCGGCACGTTTCCCGAAATGTTGAGATAGGCCTTGACGAAATCCGCATCAGGCATCTCCGGGTAGAAGCCCCCGGACTTGACGAACGGATAGCGCTCCGCCTGCCCGCTGGGGAACGAAAACCTCCCACAACTGAGGCGGGACACCGGAGCGATCCGATGGGGTCCGCCGACCTGCTCGACACCGAACCCGACGACATCGGGCGTGCTCCACACGTCGATCGACTTATCGCCGCCAACGAATTCGACGAGCGCCTCCACCGTGATCGCCTCGTCGGCGCGGAAGTGATCCTTGGGCGCGCGAATCGTCAGCCTGAAGACACCGTCGGTCATGGACCCGACGGGCGCGTCCCCGTTACTGCGGCCACCCCCGAACAGGCCCGACCCCGCGACGACAATCAGGAGCAGCACCAAGGTGGCGAAAGCGCCGAACTGGACGCGACCGCGAACCTCCGGTCGCTGGGTGTGGACGTCGAGGCTCGGGTTCGCCGGCTCCACGGGCACCGCCGCGGCCAGCCGGTTGAGCCGCTTCCGCAGCCGCATGTCGAACTCGTCGGTCATCGGTGCGACTCGAGGTCGGCACGGAGTCGCGTTCGACCCCGCGACAGCCAGCTGGCCACGGTTCCACGAGGCACACCGAAGACAACGCCGACCTCGTCCTGGGAGTACCCATCGAGAGTCGTCATCACCAGCGCAGCCCGCGTGCGCCGGTCGAGACCGCCGAGGGCTCGCCACAGGTCGGGGTCGGTCGCCATCGCCCACTCCTGATCGGAATCGCGGAGTGGCAGGAAGCCCCATCGCTTCCGGCGCCGGCGCTCGTCGATGGCCAGGCGAAGGCCGACGACCGCGAACCAGCGTGCGACATCCTGCCCTGCCGGAAACGGCCACCGCTCCGCGGCCCGGAGGAAGGTGATCTGGGCGAGGTCCTCAGCCTCATTGACATCCCGGACGACAAGCGCGAGGCGTCGAACGAGCCAGGGACGGTGATCGCGAACCGCCTCGTCCAGCGAACCGACGTCTGAGATGACCGGCGTGATCGCACCCTGCACTCGACCTCCTTGCACAGGGCCTAACGACCGAGCGCAACGATCTGTTGCATCCGCGACCTCACATCCTGAAGACCCCGAACCTCGTCTCGGGAATCGGTGCGTGGACGGCGGCCTCGATGCCCATCGAAAGGACGCGCCGGGTGTCGAGCGGGTCGATGATCCCGTCGTCCCAGAGCCGGGCCGTGGCGAAGTACGGGTTGCCCTCGCGCTCGTACGCCTCAAGAATCGGTGCCTCGAATGCATCGCGCGCGGCGTCATCGGCGAGATCGGAGCGGACCGTGGACAGGACGCGCGCGGCCTGTGAGCCGCCCATGACCGAGATCCTGGCGTTCGGCCAGGTCCACAGGAACCGCGGCGAATATGCC
>JANMPD010000037.1:0-20958 GCA_031369685.1 Chloroflexota bacterium
TGGTTTCGAGGTGTTCGTGGACTGGGCCAGGGCGCCCGAGCTGTGGACCGCGCTGGCAGAGGCCGGTGCCGGCCAGGGCCTGATCCCGTGCGGCCTCGGGGCTCGGGACACGCTTCGCCTCGAAGCCGGCATGCCGCTCTATGGCAACGAGCTCGACCGCGCCACGAACCCGTACGAAGCTGGCCTCGGCCGCGTGGTGAAGCTCACCAAGTCGGGCGATTTCGTGGGCCGGGAGGCGCTCGCGGACATCGCCGACTCGCCGCTGGTCAGGCAGCTCGTGGGGCTTGTCGTGAACGGTCGCGGGATCGCCCGCCACGGGTACCCCGTCAGTCGTGACGACCGACCAACCGGTACGATCACCAGCGGCACGCAATCACCCACACTGGGCCAGCCAATTGCCATGGCGTACGTCAAGCCGACGGATGCCGAACCGGGTACGATCCTCGCGGTAGGGGTGCGCGACCAGCTCGTCGAAGCAGAGGTCGTCTCGATGCCCTTCTACCGCCGGGCTGGCTGACATCGAGTTGCGCCTCTGTCCAGCGACTGTTCGGCCAATGTATTTGGAGGAGTGTCGCCCCGATGGTCCCAGCCGCGCTTCGGTACACGAAGGATCATGAGTGGGTTCGCATCGACGGCACAGCCGCCACGGTCGGGATCACCAAGTACGCGGCAGATCAGCTGGGCGACGTCGTGTTCGTGGAACTCCCGGCGGCCGGGAGAACGTTTTCCCAGGACGATCCATTCGGGGTCGTCGAATCGGTCAAGGCAGTGAGCGACCTGTACATGCCGATCGATGGTGAGGTACTCGGGGCCAACGAGGCACTCGACGCAGAGCCCGAACTTGTCAACAGCGATCCATACGGTTCAGGCTGGATGGTGCGAGTCCGCCTGACCGATCCGCGCCAGGTCGCTGACCTGCTCGAGGCAACCGAATACGAGAGCCTCACCGGGGAGGTGTGACGGGCCGGGCACCTTTTGGCTGCAGCCGTGCGGGAAATCTGGCTCTTTGACGTAAGCACTTGACGGAAGACCCCCGGTTGCTATCTATAATGCGATCACGTATGCGTCCGACGCGTGAGCAACGGCACCCAGCCGGGCCGAGCGTCGACGTCAGTTGGATCGGCTCGACGGTAGATCTCGTCGCTTTGTGCCGTTTGTGAGGAGGAGTTCAACCGATGATTTCAATGAAGCGTCGTGGGCTCGCGATGCTTGGCGCTTTCGCCATCGCGGTGACCGCATGCCAAGGCGTGACCCAGACCCCCACGCCGGGCGCAACCGGCGCAACCGGCGCCCCGAGCAAGGATGCCTCAATCGAGACCGGGGATTTCACATTCGTGATCGACAGCGAGCCCACGACCCTTGCGGGTTCGCCGGACGACCTGCCAACATCGTGGGTCACGGGCCTGATCTACACGGCCCTCTACCAGCCGAACTACAAGGTCGAGTATGTCCCGCTTGCCGCCGCCGGCCTGCCGGAGACCTCGGCCGATGGCCTGACGTGGACCGTCAAGCTCAAGCCCGGAATTCTGTTTCATGACGGCTCGCCGTTGACGGCGGCTGACGTGAAGTTCTCCTTCGACCTGCTCGGCTCGCCGAACTGTCGAACCAACCCGGATGGTTGCTCGTCCATCGCCGACAACGTCGCCAGCGTGACGGTTGTTGACGACCTCACCCTAGTCTTCGTGCTCAAGCAGAAGTACGCGCCGTTCATCTCGGCCGGCCTCGGTAGCCTGATCCTGCCGAAGGCCGCGATCGAGGCGTCCTTCGCCCGCTTCCAGGCGGCTGCCGGCGCCCTCAACAAGGCCGACGTTCAGGCACTTGTCGACAAGATCGACGCCGGAACGAACGACGCAGGCTGCAAGGTCGCCGAAGGGGCGACTGCGCCTGCCACCTGCACCTTCGCCAACTACGAGCCGGAGATCGAGGCGATCCTTGGCCAGGCCAAGATCGCGCTCCTGGACCAGGCCGGCTTCAATACAGGCGGCGACAACGGCGATCAGTTTGACCCTGAGGCCTATGCTCAGGGTAATTACGGTCAACTCTCGGACCTGGCCAAGTCGTTGGCCGCCTCCGAGATCGACGCGATCGCCGCGGCGCAGAAGATCATCGACTTTGGGAAGAGCCCGGTCGGTGCCGGCCCCTACAAGTTCGTGAAGTACACCGCCGGCGAGAACATCGAGCTGGCTCGTTTCGATCAGTACTTCGGCGGATCCACCAATGTCGATCCAAAGAAGATTCCGGCCCATGCCTACGCGGTCGTCATCCGCAGCTCTGCCGCCGCAACGACGGCTCTCGGCAACGACGAGATCCAGTGGCAGCAGAAGATCGAGTCCGACGCATACACGACCGTCAAGGACAATCCGAAAGTTCAGTTGGCGGAGTACGCCGATAATGGCTACTTCTACATCGCGTCCAACCTTCGCGAAGGTCACCCGTACGCCGACAAGGCCCTCAGACAGGCGTTCTCGATGTGCATCGATCACGACGCCAGCGTGAAGGCCGCGACCGGCGACAATGGCGTCCCGGTGTTCTCGAACATCCCGCCGTTCTCGTGGGCGTACAACCCCGACACCAAGAAATACGTTCTGGATGTCGCCGGCGCGAAGTCCAAGATCGAGGGTTCTGGCTGGGCCATGGGTGGCGATGGCGTCTACGCCAAGGGCGGAAAGCGTCTCAGCACAACCCTCTACGTCCGCGTCGGCCGGCCGCAGCGGCTCGCATTTGCGGAGCTCGCCCGCGACCAGCTGAAGGAATGTGGGATTGAGGTCACCATTCAGGAAGCCGACCTCAACACAGTCCTGATCCCGAAGGTCCTGGACTACCCGAACGACTTCGACACCTACCTTGGTGGCTGGTCGACGGCCCTGGACCCGGATGACTACTCGATCTTCCACAGCTCGGAAATTCCAAGCAAGGACGTACCCTCAGCCAACAACTTCCCCGGTTGGATCAACGCGCAGGCCGATACGCTTCTTGAGAACGGTCGGACAGAGCTTGATCAGGCCAAGCGCAAGGCCATCTACTACGAGTTCGGAGCGCTCATCCACGATGAACTTCCGTACTACTTCCTGTGGGCCGACAAGGCGCACACCGGCCTGTCGTCGCGGGTCTCCACTCAGAATGACCCGCTCGATCTAGGGAGCGTTGGCATCAACTACTACAACCAGGACGCCTGGACAGTAGCTCCCAGGTGAGTCGCTGACGCACCACTCTGGAGTAACCAAGGCATGGACGGTGGCGAGATATCGCCGCCGTCCATGACATAGAATCGCCTTCGCAATGACCGAGGCATTGCCCTTCCCTCGGATACCCGCAACGAACCATCGGAGCCGAAATGGCGACCTACGTCTTGCGCCGCCTGATCCAGGCCCTTCCGATTCTCATCGGGATCAGCGTCGTTTCGTTTGCGATCATCCATCTCGCCCCGGGCGAACCGACGGACCGTTTTCGATCCGGTCGCGTGTCAAAGGAAACCATCGACAACCTCATCCGGCTGTACGGGCTGGACAAGCCACTCCCTCAACAATTCGTGAGCTGGTTCACCGCGTTCTGGCAGTTTCTCTGGCGTCCGGATGCGTGGGGCTACTCATTCGTCGACGGTCGACCAGTGGTTGAAAAGATCTTCGAGAAGATCCCTACCACGCTTCAGCTCATGGGTTCGTCGCTGCTCGTCACGATTGTCATCGCTGTCCCGATCGGCGTTCTCGCGGCGGTCAAGCAATACAGCTGGGCGGACAAGCTCATCACGTCACTCGCGACCATCGCGTATGCGCTTCCATCGTTCGTGTTGGGGCTGTTGCTGCTGTATGTCTTCGCGCTGAAGCTGAACCTGTTCCCTTCATTCGGGCGCTACACGCTCGGCAAGGAGGGGGACCCCGCCAATCTCCTGTGGCACCTCGCCCTCCCGGTGGCAAGCCTTGCCCTTCAGCAGATAGCCGGCTGGAGCCGGTATATGCGCGCTTCCATGCTGGAGGTGCTCCAACAGGACTATGTGCGGACGGCCAGAGCCAAGGGCTTGTCAGGTTCCAAGGTCGTCTTCAAGCACGCCATGCGCAATGCCCTCATCCCGGTCATCACCCTCCTGGGGCTGACCCTCCCGAGCCTCCTCGGCGGAGCGGCCATCACGGAAACGATCTTTTCGTGGCCGGGCCTTGGACTCATGGCGGTCCAGAGCGTGACGACCAACGACTTTCCGGTCGTTCTGGCCATCCTCATGATCGGCGGCGTCCTGGTGCTGATTGGCAACTTGCTCGCTGATGTGCTGTACGGTCTGGTCGACCCGAGGATCAAGTACTAGCCATGGCTGCGATGCCCGGAACCCAGATCGCCGCCGCCGGAATGCATTCGGGCGGACCACCTGTCGTCGATGAAATCGACCTGATCCCGGTGCGGACGTACTGGCAGCTCGTTCGCCGGCGCTTCCTGCAGAATCGCCTCGCCGTCATCGCCCTGGGACTCATGTTTGTATTGGTGGCCCTGTCCATTGCCGTGCCGTTGGCAACCGGCGAGCTGTACACCAAGACCAGCCTCACTCGCGGTAGCTTGCCGCCATCGCTGGACGCCCTGTTCGGCACTAATCAGATTGGGCAGGACATGTTTCTGCGCAATATGAGGGCACTCCAGACCTCGTTGTTCATTGGCTTCATGGCGGTCCTGATCATTGCCTTGATCGGGGTCACGCTCGGTGCCATTGCGGGCTATTTCGGCGGCAAGGTGGACAACCTGATCATGCGGTTCGTCGACGTGATCCTGTCCCTGCCGGTCTTCTTCATGATCCTGATCATCGTGGCTGCGCTCGGCAAAGGGTCGGCGCTGGTGGTGGTGATCGCGATCGGGCTCACGGGCTGGACGCTGGCCTGCCGCCTGGTTCGGGCGGAGTTCCTGAAGATGCGCGACGCCGATTTCGTGCAGGCGGCACGGGCGCTCGGCGCATCGGATCTCCGGATCATCGCCCGCCATATCCTGCCCTCGGCACTCGCTCCAGTGGTCGTGGCTGCCACCCTCGGGGTCGCGGACTCGGTTGTTGCCGAAGCGGCACTGTCATTCCTCGGTTTCGGAATCAACCCGCCAGAAACGAGTCTCGGTCTGCTGCTCAAGAACTTTGACGAGGACCTCCTCGTCCGGCCGTACCTGCTGGTCCCCCCCGGAGTCATCATCGTCCTCGTCGTGCTGGCCGCCAGTTTCCTCGGGGATGGTCTGCGCGATGCGCTTGATCCTCGCCAGCGGATTGAGAGCAAGTGACTGCCATGCTCCGGAATGAAGCCGCCACGCGCCCGGACGAAGGATCGCCATTGCTGCAGATCAAGGACCTGCAGACGCATTTCTTCACGCAGGATGGTGTCGTCAAAGCTGTCGACGGAGTGTCGTTCTCGATCAATGACGGGCGCACACTGGGGCTCGTTGGCGAATCTGGATGTGGCAAGAGCGTCACGGCGATGTCGATCCTTGGGCTAATCTCGCGTCCGGGACGGGTCGTGAGCGGGCAGATTCTCCTGGAGGGCCGCAATCTCGTGACGATGTCCGACGAGGACATTCGTGAGGTCCGAGGCAACTCAATCTCGATGATCTTCCAGGAGCCGATGACCTCGCTCAACCCGGTACTTACCTGCGGAGATCAGATCTCGGAGAGCGTCTCGCTTCATCTGGGCCTGGATCGCAGGGCAGCGATGGCCAAGGCCGTTGAAATGCTTCAGCGAGTCGGAATCTCCGACGCCAAGCGTCGAGCCCGGGAATACCCGCATCAGTTGTCAGGCGGGATGCGTCAGCGGGTCATGATTGCGATGGCACTGTCGACGAACCCGGCGATCCTGATTGCCGACGAACCAACGACTGCGCTCGACGTGACCATTCAGGCGCAGATCCTCGAAGTCATGAAGGAAATGCGCGTCCAGAACAAGATGGCCATCCTGCTGATCACGCACGACCTCGGCGTGGTTGCGGAAATGGCTGATGACGTCGTGGTCATGTACGCCGGCAAGGTCGTGGAGCAAGCGCCGGCGACGACGGTGTTCGAGGAGCCGCACCACCCCTATACGTTGGGCCTCCTCAGCTCGATCCCGCGCTTGGGCGAACATCGGCGGAGGCTCGAGGTCATCCAGGGAGTGGTCCCGAATCCCCTCAATCTGCCGCAAGGGTGTCTGTTCCAGCGTCGCTGCCGGTTCGCAATGCCGATCTGCAACGTCGCGCCACCGCTTCAGGAGGTGACGCTCGGCCATCTCTCGCGCTGCTGGCTGACGCCCGATGGTCAGCCGCCGGCCGTAGGTGCCAACGCATCCGGGGAGCCCGCCGAAGCAGCCGCAGTCCAGCTCAGTGTGGAGTCGAGGTGAGCGCCATCAGTAACGGTGGATCGGATCCCGTGGGCGCGACCGGGGCGACGATCGAGCCAGTGGAAGAGCGTTACGTCCGGGAGTCCAAGACCGGTGATGTGCTCGTTGAGGTCCGCGACCTCGTCAAGCACTTCGAGATTCGAGGCGGGCTTCTCGGGATAACCAAGATCGGGGCCGTCCGCGCAGTCGACGGGGTCAGCTTCTCCGTCCGCAAGGGTGAGACCCTTGGACTGGTCGGCGAGTCTGGCTGCGGAAAGACGACCCTCGGCAAGGTCATGTTGCGTCTGGTGCCCCCGACATCCGGTGAGGTCATCGTCAACGGCCGGTCGATCTTCGGGCTGAGTGACAGCGAGATGGTCCCAGTCCGCCGGGATATGCAGATCGTCTTCCAGGATCCGTACGCCAGCCTCAATCCGCGGATGACGGTAGGTGAGATCGTCGGAGAAGGCCCGTACGTCCACGGCATGCGAGACAAGAAGGCGCGCGAAGATCTGGCTCGTGAACTGCTGGCGAAAGTCGGCCTGAATCAGAGCCACATTCATCGCTACCCGCATGAATTTTCCGGAGGCCAGCGACAGCGCATCGGCATCGCCCGCGCCCTGGCTCTGAACCCGGCCTTTATCGTCTGCGACGAGCCCGTTTCGGCCCTGGATGTTTCGATCCAGAGCCAGGTCCTGAACCTGCTGGATGACTTGCAGCAGGAATACGGTCTGACCTACTTGTTCATCGCCCACAATCTCGCCGTCGTGGAGCACATCAGCGATCGAGTCGGCGTGATGTATCTCGGCAAGCTGGTCGAACTTTCTCCGGTCGAGAGCCTCTATTCGCAGCCGGCGCATCCATATTCGGTAGCCCTGCTCTCGGCCGTTCCCGAAACGGATCCGCGCAAGCGCAAGCGGCGGATCGTGCTCCGTGGCGATGTCCCGTCGCCGGCGGCGCCGCCGTCGGGCTGCCGCTTCCACACGCGTTGCTGGTTGCGTGAGCAGCTCGGCAACCCTGAGCGGTGTGCGAACGAGGAACCCCTCTTGCGTGAGGTGCGGTCGGGCCAGCAGGTGGCCTGTCACTTCAGCGAAGACGTGACGCCCGCGACGATCGCGGCGGCCAGCAATCCCACGCTGGCGGTCTCGGCGTCGGCGGCCGCAACAGCGGCGAACTGACCGCCTCGGTCGGCGGATAGCCCGGACCCGGAGCGGCCTCGCGGTCGCTACCCCGCCGCGACGTCGAGTCGTCCGTCTCGCTTGTCCACGAAGTGGCAGGCCGCCAGGTGCTCGCCAACCCATGGCAGGTTGCGACCCGTCCCATCCCGGCCCATGAGCTCGGGCTGTTCCGTGGCGCAGATCTCCGGCTGGCCGAGCTGCTCACGGAGCGGACAGCGTGGATGGAAGCGGCAACCCGACGGTGGATTCAGGGGCGATGGAACGTCGCCCGCGAGGATCACCCGAGTTCGCCGGAGTGCAGGGTCGGCGATGGGGATCGCGGACATCAGGGCTTTGGTGTACGGGTGCTGAGGGTCGGCGAAGCAGGCGTGACGATCTGCTACTTCCACGATCCGGCCGAGGTACATGACAGCAACGCGGTCGCTGATGTGCTCGACCACGCCCATGTTGTGCGCGATGAAGACATAGGTCAGCCCGAGCTCTGCCTGGAGCGCCTTCAGCAGGTTCAGGACCTGCGCCTGGATCGAGACGTCGAGCGCCGAGACCGGCTCGTCGCACACCAGGAGGTCCGGCTCCAGCACGAGTGCCCGTGCGATTCCGATCCGCTGGCGCTGACCACCCGAGAACTCATGCGGATAGCGTCGATAGTGGTACGGCGCCAAGCCGACCATGTCCATCATCTTCCGGACGCGCTCCTGTCGCTCAGCGGGAGTCCCGATGCCGTGGATGCGGAGCCCCTCGCCGATGCTGTCGCCGATCGGCGTTCGCGGGTCCAGCGACGCATAGGGGTCCTGGAAGATGATCTGGATCTTCCTCCGGTACGGTTTGAGCGCGGCTCCGTGTACGTTCGTGAGGTCCGTGCCTTCGAACCGGATCGTGCCGGACGTCGGCTCGATCAGCCGGAGGAGCAGCCGTCCCACGGTTGTCTTGCCGCAGCCGGACTCGCCCACCAGGCCGAGCGTCTCTCCTTTGCGAATGTCAAAGTTCACCCCGTCCACGGCGCGAACCTGCCCGGTGGTCCGCTGAAGGATTCCGCCCTTTACCGGGAAGTACTTGACGAGATCGCGCACCTCCACGAGGGGCGGTGTGCTCGGCGTCACAGCGGGCTGCTCGCTGCCGCGGTGTCGATGCGCGGCACCCAGCCGAAGGGTCGATCGATAGTGACACCCGCCTGATCGTGGTACAGCCAGCAGCGGACGTCGTGGCCTTCCGCGATTTGGCGCAGCTCCGGGTGTGCCTCGAGCGCGATGTCGTTGCCCTCGGCGAGCCGAGACGCACAGCGTGGGGCGAAGCGGCATCCCTGCGGCAGGTCGATCAGATTCGGGACGTTGCCCGGGATGACTTCGAGCGCCTCGCGCAGCCGGCCCAGGATGGGAATCGAGCCAATCAGCCCGCGGGTATACGGATGGCGAGGTTTGGCGAACAACTCAAGGACGTCCGCGTGTTCAACGATCTCGCCTGCATACATGACGGCGACCCGGTCGCACATCTCGGCGACGACCCCAAGGTCGTGGGTAATGAGGATGACGGCCGTTCCGGTTTCCTTCCGGAGGTTACGGATGAGGTCCAGAATCTGCGCCTGGATCGTGACGTCCAGCGCGGTCGTCGGCTCATCGGCGATGAGCAGCTCCGGCTCACAGGCCAGCGCCATCGCGATCATCACCCGTTGCGCCATGCCCCCGGACATCTCGTGGGGGAAGTTCTTGAGGCGTCGTTCCGGGTCAGAGATGCCGACCATCCGGAGCAACTCGGCGGCGCGCCGTCGGGCAGGCCCGTGCTTCATGCCCCGATGCAGCTCCAGGACCTCGGCGATCTGACGGCCGACATCCCAGACCGGGTTGAGCGACGAGGTTGGCTGCTGGAAGATCATGCTGATCCGCTCGCCGCGGATCTTGCGCATCTCGTCGGGCTTGAGCTTCAGAAGGTCATGGCCGTCGAATAGGATCTCGCCGGCCTCGATCCGGCCAGGCTTGCTGACCAGCTGCATGATCGACAGCGACGTCACGCTCTTGCCGCAGCCGGACTCGCCGACCAAGCCCATGATCTCGCCCCGATCGACGTGAAAGTCGATCCCGTCAACGGCTCGAACGAGGCCGTCGCGGGTGCGGAAGGACGTATGGAGGCCCTTCACTTCGAGCAGCGGGCGAGCAGCGCGAGCCCGGTTCGGGCGTTGCACAGACGCGGGCACGAGTTCCTCGATCATCGGTTCAGCCTTGGGTCGAGGGCGTCGCGCAGGCCGTCGCCGAGCAGGTTGAAGGCGAGAACGGTGAAGGCGAGGGCCACGCCCGGGAAGATGACCAGATGGGGCGCCGCGAACATCGAGTTCCGCGCCTGGCCGATCATCGAGCCCCACTCGGCCGCCGGGGGTTGCGCCCCGAGGCCGAGGAACGAGAGGGCCGCGACATCGAGGACGGCGCCGGCGATACCGAGCGTGCCCTGGACGATCAACGGGGTCAGCGCGTTGGGCAGGATCCGCCGGAAGAGGAGCCCACCGGAGGTCTCGCCGAGCGCCCGCGACGCCGTTACGAAGTCGCGCTCACGGATCGACAGGACGGAGGCGCGCATGATTCGGGCATAGACCGGGATCGCCACGATCCCGATCGCCAGTTGGGCATTCAGGAGGCTGGTCCCCAGGACGACGACGATCGCAATCGCCAGGAGCAGGCTTGGAAACGCAAGCAGCACGTCCATGATTCGCATCAGGAAGTTGTCGATGGCGCCGCTCGCGTAGCCCGAGATCGATCCGATTAGGGTTCCGATGATGATCGCGAATCCGACCGTGAGAAACCCAATTCGGAGCGAGATTCTCGTCCCGTGGACGACCCGGCTGAACACGTCCCGGATGTTCTGGTCGATGCCGAACAGGTGTTCCGGTTGCGCTATCGGGCAGCCCAGGGCGTGTAGGCACGGCGCCGCGAGCTTCTTGGCGCCGACCTCGTCATTCAGGAGAACGCTTATCGGGTCGTGGGTCGCAATCTGATCGGCAAAGATGGCGACCAGGACGAAGAACGAGAGGATGACGAGCCCGACGACCGCGTTTCGTTGACGGAGAATGTTCCCCAGGGTGTCACGCCAGAGCGACGCGGGGCGTGCTCGCTTGGTCGGCGTGAGGGCATCGATGTGGGCCGTCATTCCATGATCATCGATCAGCGAAGCCTGACCCGCGGGTCCAGGAAGGCGTAGGAGACGTCCACGATCAGGTTGATCAAGACGAAGCCGATGGCAATCACGAGCGTGAAGCCCTGGATAACCGCGTAGTCACGGGCCAGGATCGCCTCCGTGACGGCACGCCCCACCCCTGCCAGGTTGAAGATTGTCTCGGTCAGCACGGCCCCGCCGAAGAGTGCACCGAGTTGGAGGCCGATCACGGTGACGACCGGTAGTAGCGCGTTACGGAAGCCATGTCGCAGGACCACAACGCGATCGCGCAGGCCCTTGGCGCGAGCCGTTCGAATGTAGTCGAGGCCGAGCTCATCAAGAAGGCTCGAGCGGGTCATTCGCGCGATGATCGCAAGCGGGATCGTGCCGAGCGCAACGGCAGGCAGGATCAGGTGGCGCAGCGCGTCACCGAGGAGTTTCCAGTTGAGCGTGAGAATCGCGTTTACCGTGTTCATATTGGAAACGAAGTCGAGGATGGCGCGAAGCGGGCCCCCAAGCGTCTGAAGGCCCCAAACCTCGGCCAGCGGCAAGACGGTCGTCCCAGCGGTAAGCCGACCCGATGGCGGAAGCGCAAACGGCGTGTCCTTGAGGACGACGGCGAAGAAGAAGGCAAAGATGAGTCCGAGCACGAAGATAGGGGTAGACACGCCGATGTTCGCGCCGATCATCGTCGCGACGTCAATTGCCGAGTTCCGCCGATAGGCAGAGATGACTCCGAGCGGGATCCCGACGAGGATGGCCAGCAGCAACGCAAGCAGCCCGAGCTCGACGGTAGTCGGGAGGCGTTGTACCAGGAGCGTGGTGACGGGCTGACCAAACTTGACCGAATCGCCGAAGTCGCCACGCGCAACTTCCCCGAGATAACGGACGAACTGGTTGTCGACAAGAGTCGCGGCAAGCTCACCTGGTCGCAGCTCAATATGGCTGTCGACCCGGAACAGGCCAGGGATGATCGCCCGGTCGAGGCCGCGCGCGGCCGAGTAGATTGCGCATGTCTTGGGGTTGGCCCGCTCACCAAGGGCCGCCACACACGGGTCGCCGGGAATGATCCGCGCCAGCGCGAACACGATGAACACGATCCCGAACAGGACAGGGACGCTGAGAAGGATCCGGCGGATCAGGAATCGGGTCATACGGGCAGACGCCCCTCGGGAGAGTCTGGGATGTGGCGAAGGGGCGCCACGGGGTGGCGCCCCTTCGTAGGACTACGGATGAGTGGTCAGGCCGGTGGCGGGTTCAAGAATGCGGCGAACAGGAATGTCCAGTACTCGAACAATCCCTGGTCGGCGCGGCCGATATGGAGCGGATGCGCTGCATCCCACATGACGGCATACGTCGTGACCACGTCGTTCGCGTCCAACGTCGAGCCGTTGTGGAACGTGACGCCCTCGCGGAGGGTGCAGGTCCACACGGTCGAGTCGGCGTTCGCGGTGCACGCCGTCGCGAGACTCGGGATCGGTGCCGTCTTGCCGGTCTCGTAGGCGTAAAGCGATTCGAAGATCTGGGCGCAGACGCGGAGCGACTCGCCATCGGTCTCATCGGGACAGTACAGGCCGCCCGGCTCACCGTTCTGCATCCACACGAGCGTGTCTCGATCTCCGGCCTTCATCGCGGCGAAGAGCTCGTTGCCGAGCGGCGACGCATGGGCGCCGGTGACGTCAGCCCGGAACGCCGTTCCGGAGCCGCCGTGGGCCATCGGGACCATTGGGATGTGCTTGCGGATGGCATTGTTGGCCGTCGTGTAGAGGGCCGCACGAGCGGCCGGATCAGAGGTCGCGCCGCCTTGGACGAGCGGACCCGTGATGTCGTCCCACTTGTTGCCGAACCGAACGCCCGAGCCGACCCCGAAGAAGACGTCGAGGAAGTTCGTCACGTCCGGGTAGTCCGCTCCCCATCCGAGGATGAACAACCCAGGCAGTTCGCCGCGTGACGCGGTCCCGAGGTAGGTCGAGGCGTCCTGGACGTCGATCTCGGCGGTGATGTTGAGGTTCCTCTTGAGCTGGTCCTGGATGTCCTGAGCGACCACGACGGGCGCCGGCAGGTAGCCCCGCACGACGTCGCGCAGGTGGAGCTTGGTGGTGAAACCATTCGGGAAGCCGGCCTCGGTGAGGAGCGCCTTCGCCGCGACGGGATCAAAGCCGTACCACGGATCGCCACCGCAGCCGCCGGGAATCTCGCACGGCGTGAAGTAATCGGCGACCGAGGAGCCGGCCGGATAGAAGTTGTCAACAATGCGCTTGCGATCGATGCCAAGGGCGATCGCCTGGCGGACCTTGTCGTTGTCCCACGGCGCGATCGTGTTGTTCATGCCGAGGTACATCGTGCTCAGTGCGACACGGGGATACAGCGCCAACTCGGGATCCGCGGCGATCGTCGCGAAGTCATTGGGGCCCGGGTTGTCGATGCCGTCGACATTGCCCGACTGGAGCTCGACGAGCCTCTGCGCCGCCTCCGGGCTCCACCGGAACACGACGTTCGGCGTCGCCGGCTGGTCGCCCCAGTAGCCCGAGTACGCCTCGAGCGCGATCTCGGAGCCGGAGGTCCAGGCCTTCAGCTTGTATGGGCCGGTGCCGACCGGATTGCGGATCAGCGCCTCGCCGCCGCCACCCGTCGAGGCCAGGAAGTCGGAGTCCTGGATGCCCAGCGATGCGAACGCGACCTTCGAGAGGAAGGCGGCATCCGGGGCGCACAGCGTGAACTCGACTGTACTGGCGTCGAGGGCCTTGATGAGGCCCATCTGGCCTTCGTAACCCGTCGTGCCACAGGCGGACTTGCCGCTTTCGGGGTACACGAGCCCGTTGAAGGGGACTGCCGTCGGACCGACCGTCGGGGCCGCAGTGACTGGCGCAGTCGAGGGCGGTGCCGAGGCGGCGCCTCCACAGGCTGCAAAGATGATCGCCGCCGTCGCGAACAACGCGATGATGGGCGACCTCGATGTGCGTAGGGTCATTCGTTCTCCTCCACCTGGCCCTGCGCCGACTTGACCACGCGATGTGGTCGGCGGGGGCGTTTGCCGCACACGCTCGGCCGATCTGGCCACTCGGTCGCGGGTGCCCGGAAGCCTAGCATCCACGATCGGTTGCGTCACCTTCAATTACTGGGATCGGCGGGCTGAGGTTCGCGCCTCGAACTCGGGATCGGGGGCGGGCTCGGGTATGCTCGCCACGTGCAATCACTCAGGGTCGCGCTGGCACAATTCGCCCCAGGACTGGGACTGCTGGACGAGAATCTGGCCCGCCATCTCGAGGTCATGGCACGGGCGCGTGATCAAGGCGCGGAACTCGTCGTCTTTCCCGAGCTCGGCCTGACCGGCTACCAGCTCCAGGACCTGTCCGGTGAGGTCGCCATGCGCCTCGACGATCCGCGCCTGGCCAGGTTGGCGGCCGCCACGCACGGACTGTCGGCCGTCGTGTCCTTCGTCGAGGAATCGGCCGATCACCGGTTGTTCATCGCCGCCGCGCTGATCGAGGACGGCGAGATCCGCCACGTCCATCGCAAGCTGTTCCTGCCCACGTACGGACTGTTCGACGAGCGGCGGTTCTTCGCCCCGGGCGACCTCCTGCGGGCGGTTCCGTCCCGGCTCGGTGTCGGGGTCGGCCTCGCCATCTGCGAGGACTTCTGGCATCTGCCCGTCGCGCAGGTGCTGGCCCTGGACGGGGCGCAGATCCTCATCAATATTGCCGCGTCCCCAGGACGGGATCTTGCCGCCACGAACGAAGTCGGGCTGGGGACCGCGACCTCGTGGCGCAGCCTGATGCGAACGTATGCCCAGTTGACGACATCGTTCGTGATCTTCGTCAACCGCGTCGGCGTCGAAGAATCGATCTCGTTCTGGGGTGGTTCCGAGGTCATCGGGCCGGCCGGCGACACGATTCTGTCGGCCCCACTGTTCGACGAGGGATTGTTCCTGTGCGACCTGAACCTGGCCGACATCCGGCGGGAGCGGATTTCGTTGCCATTGCTCCGCGATGAGCGGCCCGAGTTGATCGTCCGCGAATTCGAGCGGCTCACTGCCGAGCGGGCCGGCCTGGCCATCGATTCGACGTCCGAACCCGGGGCGGAAGAGGGTCTCGATGTGGCGCCCGCGATCACCCCCGGTCGACCGATCGGCTTCCAGCGCCAGACGGCGGCGGAAAGGGCGGCGGAACGGGCGGCGGCCGGTCGGGTGGCGGACAAGGGCAGCAAGAGATCGTGACCCGCAACATCCCACGCGTACCACTCGATGCCAGCGGGCGGCCGCTGTTCGACCTGCCCGATGAGCTGGCCATCGACACCGACGTGGCCCGGCGGGTCATCGGCGAGTTCATCCGCAGCCAATTGCGCCAGGCCGGCTTCGAGCGGATCGTGCTGGGCCTGTCCGGCGGCATCGACTCGGGCCTGGTGGCACATCTGGTGGCAGAAGCGATCGGCGCCGAGCAGCTGCATTGCGTGCTGATGCCGTACCGGACCTCCTCGCCGCAATCGCGAGCCGATGCCGAGTCAGTGGTCGCGGGACTGGGTTGCTCGAGCGAGGTCGTCGAGATCACGCGGATGGTGGATGCGTACTTCGGTACCGCGGCCCGGGCTGCAGCGGGCGGTCGCGACGCACGTGACGCGGCGCCCCTGCGGCGTGGCAATTTCAGCGCCCGGATGCGGATGGCCGTGCTGTACGACCGATCCGTGACCTGGGGTGGTCTGGTCGTGGGAACCGGCAACAAGACCGAGTCATTGATCGGCTACACCACGATCTACGGCGACAGCGCCTGCGCCTTCAACCCGATCGGCGACCTGTACAAGAGCCAGGTTCGGCAGCTGGCCGCCGCGATGGGCGTTCCCGAGGTGATCATCTCGAAGGCTCCGTCCGCAGACCTGTGGCCCGGCCAGACGGATGAATCCGAGGCCGGCTTCTCCTATCCGGATCTCGATCGGCTCCTGTTCTGGCGGATTGACCGTCGCCGGAGCATCGAGGAACTCGTCGAGATGGGCTTCGATGCCGCGTTCGTGGCACGCGTCGAGCGGATGGTCGCGGCCGCCGAGTTCAAGCGCCAGATGCCACCCGTCGCCAAGCTCGGGCCGCGGACCGCGGGGGTTGACTATCTCTATCCCCGGCGCCGCCCGGGCTCGGCCCGAACCTGATCCCGACCGTGGCCGGCGGCACGCTCTACCTCGTGGCCACGCCGATCGGCAATCTCGGTGACGTCACGTTCCGGGCCGTAGAGGTGCTGCGCTCGGTACCGCTCATCGCCGCCGAAGACACGCGGGTCACGCGCCGGCTGTTGACCCGCTACGAGATCCGGACCCGGACCACGAGCTTTCACGCGCGGAGTGGCCCCGCCAAGGTCAACGAACTGCTAGCCCATCTCCGCGCGGGTGAGGACCTTGCGCTGGTGACCGACGCCGGTACACCCGGAATCAGCGATCCGGGCGAGGATCTGGCCGCCCGTTGGGCGCGCGAGGGGGGACCGGTCGTCGCCATTCCGGGAGCGTCGGCGGTGCTGACGGCCGTCGCCTCGGCGGGGATCGCGGGCCCGCGTTGGACGTTCGAGGGCTTCCTGCCCCGCAAGGGCCGTGAACGTCGGGAGCGGATCGCCCGGATCGCGGCCGACGAGCGCGGGTGCGTGATCTTCGAGGCGCCGCGCCGACTCGCGGCCACGATCTCCGACCTGAAGACGGCATGTGGGCCCGATCGACGAGCCGCGATCTGCCGCGAACTCACGAAGCTGCACGAGCAGGTGGTCCGGGGAACGCTTTCTGAGCTCGATGCCCTCGTGGCCGGAGGCGGCGTTCCGATCCTTGGCGAGGCCGTCGTCGTCGTCGGCTGGTTCGTCCAGGGCGAAGCCGGCGCGGAGCCAGGTGCCGGCACTGACGCCGTGGCGGCGCGCGACACCAAGGCCGCCGTCCAATCTGGTCTCGAGCGCGTGAACGAACTCGTGCTCGCCGGCATGTCTCGCGGCGTCGCCGCCCGAACGGTCGCACACGACACGGGCCTGACTCGGCGACAGCTGTATCGGGCGGAATCGTAGGGGTCGACCCCGGCTAGCGAAGCCGACCCCGGGAATTTCGTCGCTCGTCGCCCTCAGGCGGCGACGGCGTCCGGAATGGGTTCGTCCGCCGGGACCGGCGGTGCTCCATCCGAGGCTGACTCGGTGGTCGCGTCGGTATCGGCCTCTTCGGATCCGGAGTCGACCGCGGATTCCGCGGCGTAGTCCTTCTTGCCGCGGCCGGACAGCATCTCGACGCTGCCCGCGACGATCTCCGTCTTCCAGTGACGGGCGCCTCGCTCGTCATCCCACGTGCGCGTCTGGATCCGTCCTTCGATCGCCACCTGCTGGCCCTTGCCGAGGTAGCGACCGCAGATTTCGGCCAGGCGATCCCAGGTCACGATGTTGTGGAATTCGGGCCGCTCCTTGCCGTTGCCCGCGTATTCGTGGGTTGCCACGCTGAACTGCGTGACGTGTTTGCCCGAGGCGAGCGCCCGCATCTCGGGATCTCGCGTCAGGCGGCCGGTCAAAAGGACCTTGTTCACGGTCCTGGACTCCTTCCGTGGTCGGCCGACGGGTCACGGGCCGACCCTGCGTGTGGCGGGGCGCGATGGGGTGCCGGCCTCGGCGGCGCGGCCCAGGCGGGTCGGCGGATCGGCGAGGCCGGCGGAAATTCAGCGGGCAACGTGACCATACGCGCGTGTCCTCTACCGGCACTCACCGCCGACTCACCCCTCGATCTCCGGCGAGTGCGGACTGGGCGGGCGCCGGCGAGCGGGCGCCGGTGACGGTCCCGGGGATGGTCCCGGCGATGGGACCACCGCGCGGATGTGGCCGCCAAATGGCTCCCACTCGCAGCCAGATGTCACGTACCGAAGGTTGCGTGAGGGTGTCAGAATGTCGCGGGCCTGCAACATTCGATGCGACAGCGCGACCGCATCGGGACTGGGCGGGATCCCGCCTGTTCGATGCGGGCGGGCGACGGGTAGTGCAGATGCTCGCGCCGCTGGATGGGGGACGCAAGGCGCGTGTCACGACCCGATGGGCCGACGCCCACCTCGCGCGGAATGACCGCCCTGCTTCGGCGTCGACGTCGAACGACCTCGGCGCTCTGGCTCGCGATCGCGGCAGCGATCACGATCGGTGGTGCCATCACCCTGGCCCTGCTGACCAGCCAGAACTCGAAGGTCGAGCCCGTCGCGGTGGGCACGATCACGCTGAGCCTCGATCCAACCAGCACGCTGGTCTCGCTCGCGGCGATGGTGCCCGGAGACAGTGTCAGCGCGACGCTGACCGTCCAGAACACGGGGACCGGGACCTTCCGCTACGCGATGACCAGTTCCGCGACCGATCCCGACAGCAAGCACCTCGCACAGGCCCTGACCCTGGTCGTCGAGCGAAGGACTGGTTGTTCCGGGTCAGTCCTTGAAACGCTCTACAGCGGATCCGTGGCCTCGGCCGCGTTCGGTAACCCGAATCCAGGCGCGGACGCCGGAGACCGTCAGCTGGGTCCAGGCACATCCGAGGTGCTGTGCTTCCGCGTCACGTTGCCCACGGGATCCGACACGGCGTATTCGAGCGCATCGACCGCGTGGACCCTCACGATGTGGGCCGAACAGACGGCGAACAACCCATGACCCGTCTGCGGGGGCTCGGCGCCGAGATCGTGCGTCTGAGTGAAGCAATCGTGATCACGGCGGCACTTTGCGTTGGCGTGATCGGGTACGTGGGTCCGCTGACCGGCCATCAGGTCATCGCCGTGACATCGGGCTCGATGGGGCCCGACATTCCCGAAGGCGGCTTGATTGTCGTCTCGCCGATGCATGAGGCCGATCTCCGGGCCGGTGATGTCATCACCGTTCAATTGCCCAGCGGTGTGCTCCTGACGCACCGGATCGTCGCGACCTCGGTCGTGGACGGCCGGCGCATGGTGACCATTCGGGGCGACGCGAACGATCCAGCGTCCAGCGAGGTGGTCGCCGCCGATCGAACGATCGGAAGGGTGCTGGCGGTCGTTCCCGGGGCAGGGCCGTACCTCGAGCTGTTGACGCGGCCGGCCGTGATCGTCGTGTGGGTCGGCATCGTGGCCATCGGGTGCCTTCGGCGGCTGATGCGAGGCGCGCGGGTGCGCCGAGGGCGCCTGCGACTCGGACGGGCATTCCGGTTGGATCCGGCGGGGATCGTCGTCGCCCTGCTGCTGATGGTGGTCGTCCCGTTCGGGGCGAACTCGATTCGCGATTCCGCCGCCATCTTCACGACCTCGGCGTCCGTGTCGGGCAACACGTTCTCGAGCGGGACCTGGGGCGGTTCGGACTATCGGAGTGCGGCGACGGGAGCATGGGATTCGGCTTCAACCTGGGAGCGGTTCGACGGGACGAGTTGGGTCGCCGCGATCCAGGCACCGACGATCACCGACACCGTGATCACGATTCGGTCCGGCCACGTCGTCACCGTGGGGACCGACAGGTCGATCGACCAGGTTGTCGTCGACGCCGGCGGCCAACTGACCGTTTCGAGTGGCGTGACGCTCACCGTGACAGCCGGAACGGGCACGGACATTGACGTGGCCGGCCTCGTGTCGGTGGATGGCACGATGACGATCGGTGCGGGAGCAGATGTTGGGATCGAATCGGGCGGCACGGTCGACGACGGTTCGACGATCAATGGGACGGGGACGATCACAGGGTCGTCGGGCACGCTCCGGGCAGTAGGCGGCTCGCGGTCGATCGGCATTCCGATTGCCCTGACGGCTGGACTGATCGTCTCCGGCACCGCCGATCTTTCACTGACGGCGGTCCTTTCCGGCACCGGGACCCTGACCAAGACCGGGACGGGCACGCTCGTGCTGAGCGGCGCCAACACGTATTCCGGCCTGACCACGATCACAACGGGGGTCATCCGGATCCAGGATTCAGCCGCGCTCGGCACGGCCGCCGGCGCCACCACCGTGGCCTCGGGAGGTGCGATCGAGATCGACGGCACGGCCCTGACGATCGCCGAGCCGATCACCAGCCTCATCGGGACCGGCGTGGGTGCGACCGGCGCGATCCGGAACCTTGCCAACAGCAACACCTGGTCCGGGGCCATCACCCTGGGCGCGGGTGGCGCAACGGTCGCATCGGATGCCGGCACCCTCGCGACGGCCGCTTTCACGGGTGCAACCCTGCCCCTGACCGTGACCGGTTCCGGCAACACGACGGTCGGCGGCGTCATCGGCACCACCACGGGCACCCTGGCCAAGACCGGCACCGGCACGCTCACCCTGGGTGCCGCCAACACGTACACGGGCATCACGACCGTCAGCGCGGGCAAGATCCGCGTCCAGGGCAATACCGCACTCGGCACGACCGCCGGCGCCACCACGGTGGCCTCGGGTGCCGCGATCGAGATCGACGGGACGGGCCTCACGATCGCCGAGCCGATCACCAGCCTCATCGGCACCGGCGTCGGGGCGACCGGCGCCATCCGCAACCTCGCCAACGCCAACACCTGGTCCGGGGCGATCACCCTTGGGACGGGCGGGGCGGAGGTGTCCAGCGATGCCGGTACCCTCACAACGGCAGTCGTCGGCGGCGTCACGCAACCGCTTACCGTGGACGGGTCCGGCAATACCACCATCGGCGGCGTCATCGCCACCACCACCGGCACCCTGACCAAGACCGGTACCGGCACGCTCACGCTGAGTGCCGCCAACACCTATACCGGGGTGACGACGATCAGTGTCGGCGTCGTCAACGTCCAGAACGCGACGAGCCTGGGCACGACGGCCGGGGCCACCACCGTCGCCTCCGGCGCGGCGATCACCGTCGACGGCACGGGCCTCACGATCGCCGAGCCGATCACCAGCCTCATCGGCACCGGGATCACCGCCACCGGCGCCATCCGCAACCTCGCCAACACCAACACCTGGTCCGGGGCGATCACCCTTGGTGCCGGTGGTGCCACCGTGGGATCGGATGCCGGCACCCTCACCACGGCCGCCTTCACGGGCGCAGCCCTGCCGCTGACGGTCACCGGATCCGGCAATACCACCATCGGCGGGGTCATCGGCACCACCACCGGCACGCTCACCAAGACCGGTACCGGCACGCTCACGCTGTCCGGCGTGAATACGTATACCGGGGTGACGACGATCAGCGCGGGGGTCGTCTCGATCGCCGCAGATACCGGTCTGGGCACGGCGCCGGGCTCACCGACTTCCGGCCAGCTCACGATCGGCACCGCCACCCTCACCACCACGGCGACGTTCACGCTCAACGCCAACCGTGGCATCGCGATCACTGGTACGGGGACCTTCACGAACACCGCCACGACGCTCACGTACGGTGGCATCATCGCCGGCGCGGGTGCGCTCAC
>JANMPD010000040.1:0-13546 GCA_031369685.1 Chloroflexota bacterium
CGGCCCACCTCACATGGGGGGTTGGTCGAGCAGGTCGCACGGCTGAACTCGCGGTCCGGCGTACGTGGGTCGCCTCGCGCCGCACGCATCGCCACGGTTGCGGCACTCCTTGCTGTCGCGCTGCTCGGCGCCGGACCCTCGGCCGCCGGGGCCCAGCGGGACGTGTCGTCTGCGCTCGCATCATCGGTTCCGATTGCGGCGGCCCCGACCGGTCGACCGGTGGTTCTCGCCTACTACTACATCTGGTTCGACACGCCGAGCTGGGAGCGAGCCAAGATCGACCTGCCCACCCTCGGGAAGTACGACAGTGCCGACCCTGCCGTGATCGCGCAGCACGTGGCCTGGGCGCGGGCTTCCGGTATCGACGCCCTGATCGTGAGCTGGAAGCACGAGCCGAGACTCGATGAACCCCTCAAGGTGCTGGTCGAGGCATCACGGGCGGCAGGGCTGCGTCTCGTCCTGTTGTACCAGGGCCTCGACTTCAACCGAAATCCCATCGACCCCGGCCGTATTGCCGACGACCTCGCCTGGTTCATGGAACACTACGGGCACGATCCCGTCTTCGACGTCTTCGGCAAGCCGGCGATCATCATGTCCGGCACCCCGAGTTTCGATCGAGCGGCCATCCAGACCTTCCGAACGACCCTGAACGACGCCGGGGCCGCATTCCTGCTGGGCTCGGAGCGCGAGGCCCAAAACTACACCGCGCTCGCCGACCTGCTCGATGGCGACGCGTATTACTGGTCCTCGGTCGACCCGGCTCGCGACCGGAACTACGCGGTCCGCCTGCAGGCACTGGCCGATGTTATCCGCGCCGACGGCGGGCTCTGGCTCGCACCCGTTGCACCCGGCTTCGATGCACGACTGATCGGCGGCACCCGGGTCATCGATCGGGCCGATGGCGCCACGTATCGGACCGAGTGGTCGACCGCGCTGAGCACCGCGCCTGACGGCCTCGCGGTCATCAGCTGGAACGAATTCAGCGAGAACTCGCAGATCGAACCGAGCGTGACGTTCGGCTCGCGATACCTCGAGGTCACGGCCGATCTGGTTCGGACGACGCTCGGCCGGCCTGCGGCCACGGACCCGGCAAGTGCGACGCTGGACCCGTCGAGTCCGGGTGCAACCGCTTCGAATTCGCCGACCCTGGACCCGATCCCCGTGGTGTCGGATCCAGGACGCGCCACGACGCCGGCAAGGGTCATGGCCGTCGTCGCCGGACTGCTGGTGCTGATTCCGATCGTCTTCCTCGCCGTCCGGGCCCGGCGGTCCGGCCGGCAGTCCGGACCCCGCGGGGAATGACGCCGCGGCGCGCGGTCGCGCTTGTCGCCTCGGTCGCGATCGTGACGACCGCCGTCATTGGTTGGGGCATTCCGAACCTGGCCGGGCCTGCGCTCATCGATGTCCAGCTCATCGCATTTCCGGTGACTGGGTCGGGCGGTGCGACCGATCGAACCATCGTCCTCGGCGGAACCTCGGCCACCGGCGCCGCGAACCTGAAGCTGGTCGTGCGGGTGACGGGTCGCTATCCCCTGCCGGTGACCCTTGGCGCGACGACCGTGCCCCTTCGGGTGGAACTGCGTTCGCGCGAAGCCGACGGCACCTCAAAGCTCATCTGGGCCATCGAAGGCAGCGCGGCCATCCTCGAGCAGGGGGATGATTCCCCCGACGGCGTGTCCACGTCTCGCGCCTATGTCGTCGCTCCCGGCTCGTTGGAGCTGCCGATCGGCCCGACGGAGGGCGTGCGCCTCATCGATGGAGATGGCAACCCACTCAAGGCCGGCCGGTACGATCTCCGCGCCATTGCATTCGGCGTCGCGAGCGGGCTCCTGCCGATGGTGATCCTCGACTGACGCGGCGCCGGCGCGGGTTACTCAGAAGGGCTGGGACTGGACAGTGAGGTCGTCGAATGACGCATCGATCGGTCGGCTTGTCTGGTTCTCGCCGATCTGCACTCGACCAATCGGGCCTGTGCCGAAGTTGTCCGTCACGGTGAGCCCCGCCACGGGGCTGCCATCCAGCCAGACGGCGATCACCGACGAGGTCCCGGTGGTCGTCAGGTGCACGACGAGTTCATGCCACGCACCGACCGACATCGTGGTCGTGCTGTTCACGGTCCGGCCTGCGACGTCATTCCGATAGGACAGCCGGCCCCGGCTGGTCACGAGGATCCCGAGCAGGGACCCTCCGGTGGCGGTCCGGAGCTTGAGAATCGTGGTTGTCTTCGACGGGCTGGCCGCCAGCCGAACCCAGGCGCGAACGTAGACGTCGCTCGCGGGCGAGTTCAGGTACGCCCACGCCCACGTCGCGCCTCCGGTGCTGACGCCGCGGGCCGCGTAAGAACCGCCATGGACCGTCGCGCCGTCGATCACGACCCCGACGTTCGTCCAACCCGTGAGCGTCCCGGATTCAAACCCCGTTGCGAAGAGCGGTGGACTGCTCGACGGGACGGTCGCCGACACGGACCCGGAGGGGGGCGAGGTATTGCCGACCGCATCACGAGCGCTGACGGTGTATGAATAGGTGCTCCCGGGCGTGACCGACGTGTCGATCCAGGCGAGCGTGGCGGGCCCGACGGTTGCGCTCGCCGTGCTGCCGCCGTTGCGGTAGATGTCGTAGGCCGCCACACCGACGTCATCGCTCGCGGTGCCCCAGCCGAGGCTCACGGAACTGATCGTCACGCCGGTCACCGTGAGGGCCGACGGTGCCGTCGGGGCCGAGATATCCGCGAGTGTCCTCGCCGTGACCACGGCGGATCTCGCCGACCGATTCCCCGCGGCATCAACGGCATCGACCTCGTAGCCATACGACGTGTCGGGCTGGAGGCCCGTGTTCGACCACGAGGTTGCACCGGGCGCCAGGGTCACGACCGCGGTCGCATCGCGATAGACCGTGTAGCCGGTCACGCCGACGTTGTCGATCGAGGCAGTCCAGGACAGGTCGATCCGGGTCACCGAGGCTGGCGTCCCAACGACATCGGCGGGGACGCTGGGGGCCTCGCTGTCGGCCAGACCGGGCGTCGTGACGATGGCCGGCAGGCTCTGGGCGGACGCGTTGCCGGCAGCATCGCGTGCACGCACCCGGTACGAGTAGGTCGTCCCGGCCGAGACCGTGGTGTCGCCGTACGTCTGGGAATTGCCGAGGACAGAATCGACGATGTCGTCGTCACGATAGATGTCGTAGAACGCAACGCCGGTGGCGTCACTCGATGGGGACCACGAAACGTCGACCCGGCCGGGACCATTGGCCACCGCGGCAACGCCGATCGGGATGGTCGGTGGCGTGGTATCGACGGGGGCCGGGCCACCGATGAACGCCGAGTCCAGAGCTACGTCATCGATCACGAGATCGAAGGTCCGTCCGCCGGTGTTGTCCCCGATCTGGACCCGCCCAACGGGCGTCGTACCGAAGTTGTCGGTCCGGCTCAGTTCAGCGACCCGCCCACCGTCGAGCCAGGTTTCGACCTCACCGGACGTCCCGGCGATTTTCAGCCGGACCTGGAGCTCATGCCACGCACCGAGTGAGACCACGGTCCAGCCGCGGACCGTCACCGCCCCGGCATCGTTCCTAAGGTTGAGCGTCCCGTCGGTATTGCTGACGTAGAAGCCGCCAATCGATCCCCCCGTCGCCGTGCGCTCCTTCAGGATGTAGACGTTGTTGGCGCCGAGACTGACGATCTTGAACCGGACCCGGTAGTACGGCTCGGTCATGGTTGGGTTGACGGCATGCCACGCCCAGGCAGCGCTGCTCACGGAAACGCCGCGGGCAGCCTTGGTCCCGGTAGAGACCTCGGTCCCCTGGACGGTCATCCCGAGGTTCGTCCATGCGGCCAGCGTGCCGGACTCGAACCCGTCGCTGAACAGCACCGCGCCACCGGACGCTGGCGTCGTGGTACTGGCCGGGCTGCTCGGAGCAGACGCATTGCCCGCCAGATCTCGAGCGATCAGCGTGTAGGTGTAGGGCGTCGATGGTGCGACGGTCGTGTCCGACCAGGCCAGCGTCGCTCCGCCGACGGACGTCCGTAATGCCCCGTTCCGGTAGACGTCGTAGGCCGACACGCCGATGTTGTCGGTTGCTGCCCCCCAGGCGAGTTCGACCCGATTCGAGGCGATCGCGGTCGCGGTCAGCCCGGGTGGGGTCGAAGGCGGTTCCGTATCGGTGACCCCGGACTGGCAGGCCACGCTGCCGCTGTCCAGAACCGATCCGGCCGTATTGACGAAGGCATAGCCCGCGAAGCCGTCCGTGAGCTGCAGGCGGAGTGCGCCGATCGCCCCGGGGGACGTGTCGAAGCCCACGGCAAGTCGAGCGTCGGTCCGCGCGAAGGGCTGGATCCCGTGGCCCCCGGTCCCGACCACGAACTGGGTGATCCCGGCCGGCGACGTGGCCCCGTTTCCATCCAGCGGTAGCCAGCGCTGGTACTCGTGGTCGTGCCCGTTCAGGACCAGGTCGACGCCCGCATTCGCGAGCATTGACGAGATGGTGGCCATCCGGCTGGTGTCGCCGTTGGGCCCGATGCTATATCTCGGGTGGTGGAAATAGGCGATCGTGCACGGAGCCGTGTTGGCGGCGAGGTCGTTGGCAAGCCATGCGACCTGACCAGTGCCGGTGCTCGTCTGATTGTACTGGCTGGTGGAATCGAGGCTGATGAAGTGCCAGCCGCCGACGGTATAGCTGTAGTAGTGCGGAACGTTGTCCCAGTAGTTGAAGTACCCGGGTGCCAGGGTGCCTTCGTACTCGTGGTTCCCGATCGCGGGGTTGGTGATCGATCGGAAGCGCCCGTAGTACGCCGTCGGGCCGCCGTACCAGTTGTCGAATTCGGTCGACGTTCCCTTCTCGTAGACATCACCGAGGTACAGGATCAGGTTCGGGTTCCAGCTCGCAATCAGGTCAGTCGCCGCCTGGGCGTTCGGCTCCCCACTCGCGCCGTCGCCGGCGACGGCGACGGTCAGCGGGCCCGTCCCGGACCAGTTGCTCGGCGACGGGCTGAAGGTGTTGGTATTGACCGGAGGGCTGGTCACGCCGTTGCTCAGGGTTAGGGACACGCCCCCGCGAGCCGACACGAAGCCGTCCCGCATCACGGCCTCGATCTCGAGGATGCCCGGCCCGTCGACGAACTTCGCGGTGTCCAGGGTGAAGGCATAGGGACTCGCGAGGTCGGTCAGGAGGTAGGCCCCGCGGAGATAGAACACGAGCTTCTGGATCCCCGGGCTCGACCCGGTGACCGAGACGGTGCCTGTCGTGCTCCGGAGGCCACTCAGCGTCGAGCCATCGGCCGGCGATGCGATGCAGACCGTAACCGCATACGACGCCGATGGTCCGCTGGTGGCGCAGGCCGCCGTCGCGGCCACAGCCCCGGCGAAGGGCAGCGACCCGCCGGCCAGGAAAGCAGCAAAGAGCACCAGCCGTGAGAGGGCTCGCAGCGCCCGTGAGCGTCGGAAGCCTGAGGTCATGCCGCTCCTCGTGTTGCCGGGGTGCCGCTGGTGACCCTACCACCGGTCGGTGCGCTGAGGCAACGTTGCTATTCAAATCACGCGGTAGTATCGTGCCGTTCCGGGAGGGGGCGCGCCCAGTGGCGACCGAAAGCGAGGGATTCGGATCGCGTGCCGGCATGGGCCGGGCGCACGTTCTGGCCGGGTCGATGCCCGGTCGAATGTTGACCGCGGCGGCCGGTCTGGCGCTGATCTGGTCATTTGCGGTTGCACCGGTACCGGTGGCGGTTGAAGCCGTCGCCGATCCGGTCATCGCCGCCGCCGGCGACATCGCCTGTGACTCGGGCAGTTCCAGCTTCAACGGTGGCAACGGGACGTCGAGCAACTGCCGACAGAAGGCGACGGCGGCGCTGCTGACCGCGAACCTCGCCGCCGTGCTGCTGCTTGGCGACAACCAGTACTACTGCGGCAGCCTCGCCGCCTTCAATGCCTCATACGACCTGAGTTGGGGTGCCCAGAAGGCGATCACGCGGCCTGCGGTTGGCAACCACGAATACCTCACCCAGGGCGGGACGGGCTGTGACGCGAGCAATGCCGGCGCCGCCGGTTACTTTGCCTACTTCGGCGCGAACGCCGGGAACCCGGGCGCGGGTTGGTACAGCTTCGACGTGGGTGCGTGGCACCTGATCGCTCTCAATTCCAACTGCGGTGACGCTGGTGGTTGCAGCGCGAATTCTCCCCAGGGGAAGTGGCTGGCCGCGGATCTTGCGGCCCATCGCACCGTCTGCACGCTTGCCTTCTGGCACATTCCGCTGTTCAGTTCGGGCGGCCGGGCATCTTCGAACTCCAAGGCGTTCTGGGATCAGCTGTATGCCGCGGGCGCTGATGTCATCCTCTCGAGCCATGACCATACCTATGAGCGCTTTGCGCGTCAGACGCCCGCCGGCCTGGCCGACCCCGTGGCCGGGATCCGGGAATTCATCGTGGGCACCGGGGGTGCCAATCACACCTCCTTCTCCAGCACCATGGCCAACTCCGAGGTTCGCAACAGCACCACCTACGGCGTTCTCCGACTGACCCTCCACGCGACGAACTATGACTGGCAATTTGCCCCGGAATCCGGCGCCAGTTTCTCCGACTCCGGCTCCGAGGCATGCGTGGGGGCCGGATCTGGCGGCCCGACGCCATCGCCCCAGGGGTCCTCTTCAGCCGCGCCGTCACCATCGTCCGGGCCGACAGCGTCGCCGGGATCCACGACGCAGCCTCCGAACACCTCGAGTGTTGTCGCGATCGCCGACTCCTACGTCTCGGCCGACTCGCCCACGACCAACTACGGACTCTCGACGGCGATCCGCTCCGACGGGAGCCCGATCGTCCGGAGCTACCTGCGATTTGACCCTGGATCCATCCCGGGAACCATTACCCGCGCGACGCTGTGGTTCCGGCCCAACGCCAATCACTCGACCGGCGTCGACGTGCACCGGACGTCGAACAACACCTGGACCGAGATGAGCATCACCTACAACACCGCGCCGTCGTTTGATGCGGCGATCGTGGCCACCTCGGGTGCCCTGACGACGGGCGTCTGGTCATCGATGGATGTCACGTCCGCCGTGACCGGTGGGAGCGTGAACTTCGTTCTGACGACCACGAGCTCGACACAGACGAACATCTGGAGTCGCCAGTCGGTCAACTCGCCCTATCTGGTGATCGAATCCAGCCCATGACCGGGGCTGAGCCTTCCGCTCAGGGCGCTTCCAGCCGACCGACCCAGGTCGCCGTCGCGTCGAGATAGGCATCTTCCGCGCCGGAGCCGGTCTGCCCATACGCACCGTCGTAGTCAGCGTAGGGAGGCCCTGCCGGAGTCAGGGCCGGCTCGATCTGGGTGCCCTCATGCCACTCGTTGAACGAGGTGATGCTGACCCACTCGGCGCCTGCCGTGATCGCCCGGCTCCACATGTCGTCGTAGCGGGCCCCGTCAGCTCGATCGATCGATCGGCCGCCGGTCGTTGCTCGCCGTTCGTCATACCCAGGGCCGACAGACGGGCTGCACAGGTAGTTCCGATCACGGCATTGACTGAGGAGCCGGTCGAACTTGGTGCCGTCGAGCGCATAGACATCGTAGGTGTACAGGCCGTCGGCATGGATCCGGTCGACCAGGGCGACGCTGGTCGTCTGGATGAGGACGATGGCGTCGGCTGACGTGCCGCGCAGCCCGTCGATGGCGTCGCGAAGGGCGGCCTCGTCAACGAGTCGCGGCTGATAGACGTAAACGATTGGTCGGGAGCTGGTTGAAGTCCCGAACATGGTCGGGCGGATCGCACGCGCCAGGCCGGGCCGATCTCCGTACTTCGTCATGAAGGCTCGAATGTCACGGGCGATGGACGCTGCCGTTCGATCCCGGTACGGCTCGATATGCAGCGCGACCCCGATGCCCGCGGCCCCAGCCGCATCGATGATCGCTGGCAGGCCGAGATCGTCGAAGGATCCGGGTCCCCACCAGCTGACCGCGATCGTGCCCACCCGCGCAGCGACGAGGTCCTGCATATGCGCGGCGAGCACTGCCGGGTCGTGACTGCTGTACGGCCCGATTGACGGCTGGAAGGCTGCTCCAAGGTCGTCCGGCGGCGTGTGACCACCCTGTCCCCAATGCCGCCAGCGGCCGTCGACCGCTAGGGTGCCGTACCAGCCGTAGTAGAACGCCGTGACCCGATCCGAAGGTGGGTCGCCGACAGCGATCGGCGTCCGAGTCAGGGTGGCGAGGGCCGTCGGCTGGCTGTCCGGGGAGGGCAAAGACCCCGTCGGGTGGGCAGACTCCACGTTGGCATCGCCGGGCGACTTGTCCAGGAGGTTCAGTGCGGCCACGCCCAGGGCGGCCGTGAGCGCCGTAACCACGATCAGAGCGGCCGATTTCGGGATTTGGCGTCGCATTGGACCAGATTCTCCGACAATGACAATCTCGTCCCGCGGGTCCAGGACATCGGGCGACCATCGTAGCAGCCGGAACGGCACGCACCGGAACCGCCGTCCGCCTTATGCTTGCGAAATGCATCCCATCCTGCTCCTGTTGCTGATCGATCTCATCATCGTCGCCCCGCTTACCGGGTGGCTGGCGAATCAGAAGGGCCGCTCCCCGAGCGGGTGGTTCGTCGCCGCGATCATCGGCGGGCCGCTGGCGATGCTTGCCGTGGGCCTGGCGCCCAGCCGGTGGGCGGTCGAGGAGGACCGGCGCCTGGACCGGCGGTGTCCGCGCTGCGACAACCGGGTCTCCGCGACGACGCGGCATTGCCCCGCCTGCGACACCGAACTCGCGCAGATGCCGGGGGCGGTCCCGGCATCAAGTCCTCATCCCGCACCGGATCAGGCGCCGACGGCCCGGCCCAACCCGGCAGCTGCTCCAGCACAAGCCCGCGGGATCGCCGAGGAGACGGTAGCGCCGAGGGTCACGGCACCTTCACGGAGGCCGGCACAAACCCGGTCCGCGCCGCCGGCGACGGCGGAAGCGAACGTCCCGGAACCGGTAGCCGCTCAGACGGCTGACCCGCGCCGGGAGAGCGCGCCGCCGCAGGTCGCCGAAGAAGAGCCCGGCGGGCACGATCTGTCGCAGCGACGCGGAGTGGCCAACATCGCAAGCGGGGTGTTCGCAGGTGGCGTGTCCGAACTGGGCGCGGGCTATCGGTACCTGATCAGCACCAGCCCGACGATGCTGTATATCTCCGGGCCAATCGATGTCGCTCCGACCCGGATCGTCTTCCAATCTCCGAGGTCCACGGTGGACGCCTCGCACTTCGAGGGCGACCTGGTGATCGTCGCCGAATCTCCGCTCGGCAGGACGCGCCAGTTGGTCTTCCGCGGGATTGCCGGTGCCGACGCGGCCAAGGTCGAGGAGCTGCTGGCTCGTCCGGATGAACCGGTGCCCGTTGATGAACCGGTGTCCGCTCCTGAAGCGATGCCGGCATTTGAAGCGATGCCGCCATTGACTCCCGCTACAACGCGACGTGTCGCTCGTGCGGCCCCGTCCCGGACCCCTCGTCGATCGCGCAAGACGACCAAGCCGACGGAATAGTCGGTACTGGGGCGCCGGGCTGCGTCAGGCCGGCTTCAGGCCCTCTGGGACGTGGGATCGACCGCGGCTCGACCGACCGAGTGACGACCCACGATCAGACTGGGCATTCGGGCTGATAAGCATCGCGAGCGCCAGAAACAACCCTGCCAGGCCGAGGACCATCCCGGTCCCGCTAGGCGAGGAGAGCGCTGTCACGAGATAGCCGAGACGAGGGACCGAGACGGCCACGCGGCCGATGACGGCTGACGCTGGCGTGATCGACGGATCCGGATCCCGGTTGGCATCGCCTTTGGTCTCGATCCACAGGCCATCGGGACGTTCGACCAATCGGACGATCCGGTGGGTGAAGACGGCGTGGTCCGGACCGACCTTGATGGACACGATGTCGCCAACGGCGAGATCATAGGACGGGACGCTCTCCACGATGACGGCCGCGCCGACGCCGACAGCCGGCTCCATGGACGGGCCGTTGACCACCATCACCGTGCGGCCGGCCAGCGGAAGCACTCGGAGGGCAACAGCCGTCGCAAACACGAGCAACGCGAGGGCTACGAGGGCGATCTCGGGCAGACGGCGGAGCCACCGTCCGAAACCCTGCACGATCCTCGATGCATTCACGTTCGGTTTGTCCTCACCTGCGGAAACGGCCGGCCGAACCCGCAAGTGCGGATCCAGCCGGCCGGGTGCAGCCCATGGATTACGGGTTGTTGGCGGTCTGCTCGGCAGCGAAGGTGAACGTCGCCGTCGTCGTTGCGCCCTGGAAGGCGTTGCCCGTGCCGCTCGGCAGGGACCAGGCAAAGCACAGGTTGTCGGTGGCACCGGCATTGACGGTCCGGTCGCCCGCCTGGGCTCCTTGCGCCGTACTGCCGAGAGCCGCTGATCCTACGGCCGCTGAGCCGTAGAGTGCGCCGCCACTGCCCGGACAGGTACCGGCCGTGATGGTGAGGGCCAGCTGATTGGCAAGGCCCTTGGTGTCCGTGTTGGTCGCCGCGGTCGTCATCGCGTAACGGAGCTGGCCGGTGCCGCTGTTCGTGACGGCAAGGGTCTGGCTGCCGCTGTCACCGGGCATGACGGCTGTGGCCGTGAAGATGGTCGACGGTGACGTGGTCAGGTCGATCGTCCCGGTGGTGAACGCCGCTGTCGGGCTATTGCTCGCCGTGAACAGGGCGAGGGTGGAAGCGCCGGATCCGAGCGTCAGGAAGGCGCTCACCGCCAGCAAACCCAGAATGCCGAGGCGACGCTTTCGTCGCGAGTCGCTCGTCTTGGTGTCCATGCTATTCGAGAACCTCCGTGGGTCCGCTCGTCGCGGAGCCGTCAGCCAAGTAAGTCGATAGGGCCGTTTCATCGACGAGCCACGAAGCTGACAAGGGACTCGCAGTGAGCCACGCGCGCTCTGTCGGGAACAATTGGTCAGGTGGTGATCAAATGCCATGACCCATCCGGGTGATGGGCGGCCCGTACTTTCGTCATGCCGTCGTGCGTGGCGTCACCGTGCACCAGGCCGGTGCCCTGCGGAATGGCGTGCTGGGACTGTCGACCGGGGCGGCCTGGGCGGCCGCGCCGACCGCGCCACGACGTGGGACCTTTGGGTCGCGTCAACGACCGCGAAGAATCCGCACGTCCGCCGTAGGGCGGTCGGAAACCCCGGCTACTGGGGCTGGGCGAGGACCATGATGCGGATTTCGGTCATGTCCTCGATGGCCCAGCGAAGGCCCTCGCGACCCAGGCCCGAATCCTTCACGCCGCCGTACGGCATGTGATCGATCCGGTATGTCGGCACGTCATTGACGATGACCCCACCGACCTCGAGCTCGCCGAACGCCTTCCAGGCATTGCCCAGATCGTTGGTAAAGACTCCGGTCTGAAGCCCGAAGAAACTGTCATTGACCTGGCGGATCGCATCGTCGAAGTCGGAGAAGCCGAACACCACTGCGACCGGGGCAAAGGCCTCATTGCTGCAGATCTGCGCCGTCAGCGGCACGTTCTCGAGGACCGTCGGCGGGAAGAACGTCCCGTTGGCGCGCCCACCGGCCAGAACCCGCGCACCGAGCTGGACCGCCTCGTCGACCCAGCGCTGCGTTCGCGCGGCGGCCGCATCGTCCACCATCGGGCCCAGGTCCGTGGTCGGGTCCGACGGGTCGCCGAGGCGGAGGTTGCCGACGCCGGCGATGAACTTCTCCATGAACGCAGCGCGGATCTCATCGTGGATGTACATCCGTTGCACGCTGATGCAGACTTGGCCGGCATAGGCGAACGCGCCGATCAGGATCCGCTTGACAGCCCAATCGAGATCCGCCGTCCGATCGACGATCACGCCGGCATTCCCGCCAAGCTCGAGAACGACCTTCTTCTTGCCCGCACGCTCCTTCATGCGCCAACCCACCGACGGGCTTCCGGTGAACGACAGCACCTTGAACCGATCATCCGCGACCATGCGATCGCCCAGTTCGCGACTCATCGGGAGGATGCTCACCGAACCTTCGGGCACCCCGACCTCGTGGATGATCTCGCCAACGGTGAGCATCGTGAGCGGGTCCTTCGACGGGGGCTTCAGGACCACCGAACACCCGGCGGCGATCGCCGGCGCGAGCTTGTGGGCCGCCAGATTCAGCGGGAAGTTGAACGGGCTGATCGCCGCAACCGGTCCGGCCGCGAAGCGACGGGTGAACCCCACGCGCCCCTTGCTGCTCGGGAGGAGATCGAGCGGGATCACTTCGCCGACCATGCGCTCCGCCTCCTCGGCGCCGAGGCGGAAGGTGAGAACCGCCCGGTCCACCTCGATCAGGGCGTCGCGGATCGGCTTGCCTGCTTCCAGCGAGATCAGCTGCCCGAGCTCCTCGCGGCGCGTCGCAATCCCGGCGCTGATGCCGCGCAGGATCCGTCCGCGCTCGAAGGCCGGCATGGTTCGGGTGACCTCGAAGGCGCGGACCGCCGCCGTAACCGCTTCCTCGTACTGGTCGGGCGACGCGTGGAACGTCACGCCAGCCGGGTTCGCCGCGTCCGCGGGGTTCGCGACGACCAGCGTGTCGTCGGATTCAACCCATCGACCGGCAAGATAGATCGGATGCGGCTTCGTGGCGGTGAGCGTCATGGGGCGGGCGACTCCGAGTGCGGCAGCGTACGCTGCCATCGTACCGCCGTCCGCGATCGATCGGAGATGCCGTGCCGAAACATGCCTCGCTGAAGACCCTGCTCCGGGTGAGGCCGGGGTCCAGGCCGCGGCTGTCGGAGATCGATCCGGCGGCGACCCATGGCCACGACAAGGCCGAGGCGGCTCCCATCACCGAGCGCGACCTCGAGCGGCTGACGGAACTCCAGACCCGGCTGTGGGCCGAGAACCGGCAGCGCCTGCTGATCGTCCTCCAGGGCATCGACAGCGCCGGCAAGGGCGGCACCATCGCACACGTCATGACCGCCTTCAACCCGCAGGGCTGCCGGGTCAGGGGATTCAAGGTCCCGACCGAGGACGAACTCGCCCACGACTACTTGTGGCGCGTCCATCCGAACGTCCCGCGCAACGGCGAGATCTCGATCTTCGATCGGTCCCACTACGAGCAGGTGCTCGTGGTCCGCGTCCACGACCTGGAGCCGAAGGAACGCTGGGAGCGCCACTACGACCAGATCAACGCCTTCGAGCAGCTCCTCGTCGACGAGGGCACCACGATCCTCACGTTCTTCCTGCTGATCTCGAAGGACGAGCAGCGCGAGCGGCTCCAGGATCGCTTCGACGACCCGAAGAAGCACTGGAAGTTCCGCCTCGGCGACCTCGAGGAGCGCAAGCGCTGGGACGATTACATCGACGCGTACCAGGAGATGCTGGCTCGCTGCTCGACCGAAGCGGCGCCCTGGTACGTCATCCCGGCCAACCGCAACTGGTTCCGCAACCTCGCGGTCGGGGAGATTGTCGCGGAGACGCTCGAGCAGATGAACCCGCAGTTCCCGCCGTCACCTGACCCGCTCCCGGACAAGCTCGAAGTGATCTAGCTAACGTCGCGCCAGCGTCCTCGGCAACTGCGACGCGGGCTCGTGGTACTCGCCCCGACGGGCCAGG
>JANMPD010000064.1:0-6047 GCA_031369685.1 Chloroflexota bacterium
AGAAGATCCACGTATTTCACGTCGGGCGGGAAGGTCGAGACGCGGGCGTAACCGTCTGCCACGAGCTGGAGGTTGACCAGCATCCACGAACCATCCTGCTCGATCCAGATATTCCGCAGCAGCCGGCCGAATCGATCGCGCTCGGACAGGTCCTTCTCGAGAACGAGGCGGCCACTGGACAGCAAGTCGCTGTTGGCTTGCGTCGCGGCCTGGGCAAAGGGCGCCGGCGTCTCGGGTCCACCCGGATGCAGCTCAGGCGTATTGATGCCGATGTAGCGGACCCGCTCCTCAACGCCGTTGACCAGCACGCGGATCGTGTCGCCATCCAGGACTCGAACCAGGGTCGCTTCGTCGAGCACGCCCGTTGGCTCGCCAAGGCCTTCGGCCGGGCCGACCGACCGGCTCGCGCTGTCTGGATGGGCGTTGGACGGCCCACTTGAACCTGAACCGGCTGAGCCCAGGGATCCGGCGCAACCCATGACGGCGATGGCCACGCCGGCCGCGACGGCAGCCACGAGCCGGGGGATGAGCTGCGATCGCATCCGCCCAGTGTCGGCGTCGGTGCGTGAACGTGCTCGTTCCGGCTTATAGGTCGATCGACCGATGTCGGCTGGACGGGCGTTTGTACACTCCGTGCATGAGTCGAGTGACGCCGCTTCTGTGCCCGCTGCTCATTGGGCGGGACGATCTGCTCGACCTCGCCGATCGGCGCCTCGGCGATGCGATCGAGGGGCGGGGCCAGATGTTGCTGCTGGCGGGTGAGGCCGGGATCGGCAAGAGCCGCTTCCTGGAATCGGTGATCCGCAAGGCGACGGATCGTGGGGTGCGGATCGCCATGGGAAACATCGCACCGCAGGACCTTACCGTCCCCGGGGCGATCTTCCTCGACCTCGCCCGCACGCTCCAGAAGACCGAGGGCCTCGAACCCCTCGGTACCGAGCTGCGCGGACTCCTCGAGTTCGACGACGACATCGAGACACGAACGCGGCGCAAGATCGTGAACGACGTGACGGACCGGATCTGCACGATGATCGAAGGGCCGACGTTGCTGGCGCTCGAAGACCTCCAGTGGGCCGACGAACTGAGCCTCGAGATCACGTCCGAACTCGCACGTGACATCCGTGATCGACCGATCCTCCTCGTCGGGGCCTATCGGACCGATGAGGGGTCCACCGGCCGGATTCGCGAATGGCGAGCACGGTTGATGACACAGCGTCTGGCGGAGGAGGCCCGGCTGACGCCGCTCAATCGCGAACAGACGGCACTCATGACGACCCTGATCCTCGGCACCGGCCTCCCGGCACCACGCAAGGTGATCGACGCCGTGTACGAGCGCACCGATGGAATCCCGCTCCACATCGAGGAACTGCTCGGCGCCATCGGAGACGATGCCCGGATCGACGGAAATGCCATTCGCCAGACGAGCGTTCCCGTCACGATCGAGGACGCCGTCCTGGCGCGCTTCGAGCGTCTCTCGCCCGAGGCCCAGGCCGTTGCGCAGGCCGGCGCCGTCATCGGCCGGTGCTTCGTGCCAGAAGTCCTTGCGGGCATCATGGACCTGCCGCTGGCGTCGCTCGACGCTCCCCTGATGGAACTCGTTGACCGGGCGTTCCTCGAACCATCCAGCGCCAATGGGCTATTCGACTTTCGCCACCAGCTCCTGCGTGACACGCTCTACCGACGCGTTCCGATGGCGGCCCGACGGCGACTGCACGCCCGCGCCGGCGAGTTCGGCGCCGCGCTCGAGGGTGCGTCCGAGATTCACGCCTCGGCCCACTTCGAGCGGGCTGGCCTCCGGACGGAAGCCTTTCAGGCCGCCCTGTCCGGAGCCAGGTCGGCGGCTCGACTGTCCGCCCATGGCGAGGCGTTCGAGCTCTACCGGCGAGCCGTGGACAACATGCCCGCTGATCTCGATCCCGCCGAACAGGGCCGTCTCTACGATGTCATGTGCTGGGAGGCCGCGGCGATCGAGATGATGGACGCCTCCGTGGCGGCTGCGCGGTCGGCCCGCGAGCAATATCTCCGGGCGGACCTCCCGCTCAAGGCGGCCTCCATGTTGACCGCATCGGCGATGATGGCCCGACGCGAGGCACGTCCCCTGGCCGAGCGGATCGGCCTCGTCGAGCGTTGCCTGGCCGAGCTCGAATCGATCGCCGAATCACCCGAGCGCGAACACGTCCGGGCCGTGGCGTTCGCCGAACTGGCCCAGCTCGAGACCGATCGGATGGACCTGAGGCGTGCGCGTGACGCGTACGAACGGTCGGTCCAGGCGGCCAGGAAGTCCGACGATCCGGGCCTCGTCATGGATGCCGAGATCCACGCTGCTGTCATCGCGGTGCTGGGCGGCGCAGGCGACCACGGCCTCGCCAGGTTCGGCGCCGTCGCCCGAGCAGCGCGGGACGCAGGTCGGGAGGATCCGGCCGTGACCGCCTACCGGGATGGCGTGACGACCGCCGTTCGCGTGATGCGCTACGACATTGCACGGGATCTCCTCCAGGCGGGGCTCATGTACGCGGATGCCATCAAGCAGTCCCACTGTCGTCACGTCATGGGATCGGCGAAGGCGCAGGTCGATTGGGCCGAGGGCCGATGGGATGCAGCGATGGCTGCCGGCGAGCAGGAGCTCGTCGACGGTGGCTGCACGCGCGGTGCCATCGGCGCCGAAGTCGCGATCGGCCAGGTCGCGATGGGCCGGGGTGACCTGGACCATGCTCGCTCCGTGCTCTCGCGAGCACTCGCGGCCGGCGACCCGAGCGATGTCATCGACCTCGTGCTACCCGCCCGTGCGGGCCTGGCCGAGACCGAGCTCCTGGCCGGTCAACCGGAGGCGGCCATCGCGCACTGCGAGGCAGCCCTCGAGGTGGCGCTCCGGGTCGGCGAACGAGCCCTCCTCGTACCGTTCGCGGTCATCGGTGTTCGCGCCTACCTCGCGATCGATCGTCCCGAGGCGGCCGCTCGATGGGCGGCGGCCGTCGAGGCGCACCTCGCCCCGTGGGCCCCGGCGTTCCCGTTCGCGGCGGCAATCAACCACATGACCGGGGCGATCAAACTGTCCGCCGGCGCGACCGGCATTGCCCGTGATTCGTTCGAGGCGGCCATCACGGGCTGGGACGCGACCGGGCGGGTCTGGGAAGCGTCATGGGCACGCCTCGATCTTGCCGCCTGTCACCTGCGATCGAATCGGTTCGCCGAAGCGGCCGCGGTCCTGTCCGAGGTTCGGGCCACGGCCTCGAGGCTAGGGAGTGAACCGCTGCTGGCTCGAGTCGAGGAGCTTGCCCGCGTCACCCATCGAGGTCGAGGCACGCTCGACGAACCGTGGCGACCGCTGACCTCGCGGGAATTCGAAGTTGCCCGATTGATCTCCGAGGGGATGACCAACGCCGAGATCGGCGACGCGCTGTCCATCTCGCCGAAGACGGCGAGTGCCCACGTCGAGCACATCCTGGCGAAGCTCGGCGTGGCCCGACGAGCCGAGATCGCCGCGTGGGTGGCCAACATCTCGCGTTCGGCGGTCAGCTCGAGCCGCTGAGGCACTCGCCGGCAATTTTCGTTCGCGGTCGAGTACCGGTCGCTGCCGAGGCCCCGCCCGCCGTCGTCTTCTCGCTGGGCCTATCCCCATACATTGCCGGCGTCATCGCGCCGTGGACCCACGCACAGGAAGATGCCCCGGCCAATGCTGGACGGGGCATCTCGCCGATGGCCGTGGCCATTTCGGGCCGCCGAGGTTACTCGGATCGGTGATGACAGACCCACAGGCCCGGGATGAACTCCCAGTACCCGCCATCGGGGGATTCCTCATCGTGTGGGCAGGGGCGCCCGTCGGCCGATGCCTGGAAGGTTGCGATCTCGGCGGTCACGAACTTGCCCGAGGCATCGAACACGAGGAGCTGGAAGGTGTTGCCCTTCGCGAAGATCTCCGCTGGCCACTGCGCCCGGGTACCGGGACTGATGCAATGGCCGGCCGGCAGGCCGACGGCCGAGGCGCAGCCCCAGCCTGCCGCTTCCTTCTTCGCCTGGTCGGATCCACCAGCGGCCAGCGCCGTCGGGATCGTCGTCATCAACATTGCGCCTGCAAGCGCCAGAGTGCCGAGTAGTCGTCGCATCACACAACCTCCACTGGGATCTCGTAGACCTCGGTCGTCGGGTGGCCGGCGCGCTCGTGAATGCGCATCACGGCCTCCCTGGTGGGACCGGAGGACAGACAGAAGACCTTGCCGCTCTCGGGATCCAGCCAGGCACGCTCGAAGTGCATACCCTCGTCGTCCTGGATCGCGAGATCGCGCCCGTGGGCCTCCTGAAGCTGGGCTTCCGTCACGCCGACGAAGCCGCTGTGCACGTCCATGAACCTTGCCATCGGCAGTTCTCCAACACTCGGGCCCGTGCCAGTGGCCGGTCGCCCGCTGAAGGACAACGTCGACGAAATGGGCGATGGCGTCATCGGTCGCGTGACCGATGAGGTCCGAATTCGGTGACCGATATCGAGGGCCCCGGAGCTATGGGCCGAGATAGCTCGCGAGCTGGGCCTCGAGTCCCGCGGATACAACGGCGACGCCCCCGAGGATGACGATTCGACCTGGATTGAGGCGATCCAGCTCGGCGACCACCGCCGGTGGAATGGTTCCCCCGGCGACGAGGAGCACCGGCCCAGGACCGAGGGCCGCCGCAACGGCGCCACTCAGCGCGTCGGGGTAGTTGTCGCCCGTCGCGATATATGCCACCGACACCCCCGGAGCGAACTGGGCGGCGCTGATTGCCGCGGCGGTCGCGTACCGGTCGGATCCCGCGATGCGCGTCACGGTCCCGGCCGTATACCCGGCGAGCGTCGCCTCGACACCCGCTGACACGACCGAGGTTCCGCCAAGGACGACGATCCTCGCCGGGTTGAGCCGGCCGAGCTCCTCGGCCACGACCGTCGGAATCGTCTCCCCGGGCACGAGGAGCATCGGACCGAGACCGAGCGCGGCGGCGACGGCGCCTGCCAGGGCATCGGGGAACTTCTTTCCGGTCGCGACGTAGGCGATGGGAACGTCGGGCGCAAAGGTCGCCGCACTGATCGCCGCGGCCGTCGCGTATCGATCGGCACCGGCGATCCGCGTGACGGTCCCGGCCGTATAGCCCGCGAGCGCAGTCTCGACGCTGGATGGTACGACCGACGTCCCACCGAGGATGACGATCCGGCCGGGCGCAAGACGCGTGAGCTCCGTGCTCACCGCGTACGGGATGGTCGAGCCGGACACGAGGAGGACGGGACCCGGCGCGAGTGCGGCCGACACGGCGCCCGCCAGGGCGTCGGGATACCTGGTTCCCGTCGCAATGTAGGCGACCGGAACGCCCGGCGGGAACGTCGCGGCGCTGATCGCGGCCGCAGTCGTATAGCGATCCGAACCCGCGATCCGGGTCACGGTGCCGGCAAGATCGGCGACCCACGTCGAGGTGCCGGAATCGACCGGGGCAACCGGTCCGAGATTTTCGGATAGATCAGCCACCGAATCCGCGGCAAACGTCAGGCCGACGGTGCCCGGGGTTGGTGAATCGGCCGTCAGGGTGACCGAGTAGACAGCTGCGGAGCCGGTCAGGCTCGCAATGCTCCAGCCGCTCGATGTCCCGGTGATCGCGAGATCTGCTTCGGTCAGGTCGATGACGGGCTCGTTGAACACGATCCCGAAGCCCAGGGATCGGCTCATCGTGGGCGAGATCGTGGTGGGCGTGATCGTGGTCACGACCGGCGGTGTGACATCGACACCGACGCCCCTGGCGGCAGAGGTCCGTCCGGCAACAGCCGCTCGAAGCGTGGGCAGGGTCGCGTAGAAGACACCGCCCGGGCAGGCGGTCGAAGCGACGTCGCGGTGTCCCGCAACGTTCGGGAAGGTGCGCGTGGCCCCCGTCACCGCGTTGACATACGTCGCCGCGCCGTTGGGATCGATGCCGTGGCGCTCCGACTCCCAGGCGATCAGCTTCTCGAGCGACGCACGGGCGGCGGGGGTGATGTCCTGATTCGTGAACGTGCCCATCATCGCGATCCCGATGACACCGGAGTTGAACTCGAG
>JANMPD010000150.1:0-11007 GCA_031369685.1 Chloroflexota bacterium
GGCCACGCCAGCCCGGGTGGCGATCGCCGAGTGGGTCGAACTGGCGAGAACCTACAGCGGAGATCCGATGCGTCGTTTGATGAACGGCGTACTTGGTCAGATCGCACGAGACACCCCCGGCGGCTGACCGCCGGTCCGAAGGCCAGGAGGACCCAAGTGGCAACAACCTACGAACGACTCAAGAAGCTTGTCGTCGAGCAGCTCGGCGTTGACGAGGAGCAGGTCACACCTGAAGCGTCGTTCGTCGACGACCTGAACGCCGATTCCCTGGACCTCGTGGAGCTCATCATGAGCCTCGAGGAGGAGTTCGGGACCGAGATCTCCGATGAAGACGCCGAGCGGATCCGAACCGTCCAGGACGCCGCCGACTACATCGACGAGCGGTCCTCCTGAGGGTTCGCCCTCCCACATCCGGCACTGAGCCAGCAGCCCGGGACCACGCGGTCAACGTGGACCGGATCGCTGGGTTCATCGTTCGGCTTGCACTGCCAATCGTTGATGGTGAGCTCGTTGCCCAGGCCCTGACGCATGCTTCGTGGCTGCATGAGCACCCCGGTGAGGCCGCCGGGCACAACGAGCGACTCGAGTTCCTGGGCGATGCCGTGATCGGCATCGTCATCTCGCAGGAACTCTATCGACGCTACCCGACGGACGACGAAGGGCTGCTCTCGTCTCGACGCGCCGCGATTGTCAGCACGGCTGGACTGGCCAGGATCGCAGAGCGGATCGGGATCGGGGACGCCCTACGACTCGGCGAGGGCGAAGCGTCGCGCGGCGGCCGTGCCCGGCCGTCGCTGCTTGCCTCGGGCCTTGAGGCGCTGACGGGCGCGCTCTTCCTCGACCTCGGCTGGGAGGCGGCCGAGCGTTGGTTCGCAACGCATGCGGAGCCCGAGCTGAACTCGACCCTGGCGGCGGCCGCCCTCAAAAGCCCCAAGAGCCGGCTCCAGGAATGGACCCAGCGCCGAACCGGAGGGCGTCCCGAGTATCGCGTGGTCGAAGCCGTCGGACCGGATCACGACCGAACGTTCCTGATCGAAGTCGTCGTCAACGATGTCGTCGTCGGATCGGGCAGCGGGCCATCCCGCCGGGTTGCCGAAACCGGGGCCGCGGCAGAGGCGCTGCTGGTCCTCGGCCGCCATGAGCCACCCGGCGAAGGCGACGCGGCCGGACCGGCAGGCCTACGCTCCGCTGAAGCCAGCGACGACGTGCCCGGAGGAGCGCCGTGACGGCGCCGGCACGCCTGCTGTCGGTCCGGCTCCAGGGTTTCAAGTCCTTTGCCGAACGCACGCTGGTGACCTTCGGCCCCGGCATCAGCGCGGTCGTGGGACCCAACGGTTCCGGCAAGAGCAACCTCGCGGACGCCCTTCGCTGGGCCCTCGGTGAACAGGGAAGGGCGCTCCGATCCCGAAAGTCTGAAGACGTCATCTGGGCCGGCTCCGAGCGCCGCTCGGCCGTGGGCATGGCCGATGTCCAATTGACGCTGGACAACGGCGATTCGATGCTTCCGGTCGACTTCGCGGTTGTCGAGCTCGGTCGGCGGCTGTATCGCTCCGGCGAGAACGAATACCTCCTGAACCGCCAGCGGGTTCGCCTCCGCGACCTCGTCGACCTGCTGGATTCAGCTCACCTGGCCGAGAACGCCTTCCTGTTCATCGGACAGGGCATGGTCGATCAGGCCCTGGCGCTGCGGCCGGAGGAGCGACGCCCGCTGTTCGAGGAGGTGGCCGGCGTTCGTCGGCACGAACGCCGGCGCCGACGGGCCGAGGAACAGCTCGCCGAGTCCGAGGCCAATCTCGCCCGGATCGACGACATCATCGCCGAACTGCGTCCCCAGGTCCGCCGGCTCGCCGCGCAGGCCGAACAGGCGTCGTCGCGCCAGTCGGCTGGAGACGACCTGCTCGACGCGCTCCTGGCGAGTGCCCACAGCCGGTGGTACGACGCGTCGGTGCAGATCGCCCGATCGGCCGACGATCTCCGTTATGGACGCGCCGAGATCGACGCCGCGCTCAGTGAACTCAGCGTCCTCGAAACCGCGTCCGCTGCCGCGGCGCTCGCGTTGGACGAGCGGGCACGCACGGGCGACGAATTGCGTCGAGCGGCCGATGAGGCACGGACGAACTTGACGGCGGCCCAACTCGACGAGGGCCGCCAGGGGTCGGAGCGATCTGCCCTGGCGCGGGACCGCGCTCGCTACGCCCAGGAGCGCGCCGTCGCCGAAGCCGACCTTGCCGTCCAGCGCCGGCGCCTTGCCATCCCGGTGCCCGAGCGGGATATCGCGCTTGGCCGCGCCCTGGGTGAAGCGGACCATGACCTCGCCGCCGCGCTCGCCGAACTGGCCCACCTCCAGAGCGCTGATCGTGCTCGCGATGCCGATGAGGCTGCCCTCCGGCGCGCGTCGCAGGCCCGGGCCGCGGAGGCAGAGCAGGCCGGGCGGCGCCTCGTTGAGGCCGAGCGGCGTGCCGCCGAGGAGCAGGCACGGGCGGCCGCGGCGGTTGAACGCGTGCGCTCGGCCGAGCAGGTCCATGCTGACGCCGCCGCCAGCCTTGCGATGGCCGCGGCCGACGAGCTCGCCGCGTCGCAACGTCGCGCGACGGCAGCCGCCAACCTCGAGCAGGCATCGGCCGTGGCCGCGACGGCGGCCGATCGAGCCAGTACCTCCGCCGCGGCACTCGGTGCTGCGCACGCCCGCTTCGAGGCCAGTGCCGCCGCCATCGAGGACGATCGAACGTCGGGCTTCGCCGCCCGGATGCGCGGACGTGGAGCCCGTCGCCTGGACGAGGGCATCGTCGTGGATCCGGGCCTTCGGGCCGCCATTGACGCAGCGCTGGCCGGTGCCGGACGAGCGTACCTGACGACCCGGGACGGGCTGACCGAGCATCAGGAAGAACGCGGCCTGGCGATCGTGGTCGATGGGATCGAGGCGCCCGGGACAGCCCGTCCATCACCTGCGGAAGGGAGCCGCGAAGCGGAACTCTTGAAACAGGTCGCTGCCGTCGGCGGCGGCCAGCTCCGTGATGCCGTGCGCCGCGACACGACCGGTGCCGCCCTTCGGCTCCTCGCTCGGGCGGTATGGGCCCCGACGTTCGAGGTCGCACTCTCGCTCCAACCGCTCCTGCCCGTCGGGTGGGTCGTGGTGCCCCGAGACGGCTCGGCGGTGATCGGCGAAGTGACCGTTCGGCTGGGCCAGGCGGACGGAACGCTGGAGCGACGCGCGCAACACGAACGTGCCGTCGATGAGCAGCGAATCGCGGACGGTGAGGCAGGGGCGGCGGCCGAAGCTGCGGTGTCGGCGACAGTCGATCAGGCAGCAGCCCGCGTGACGCTCGACGAGGCCCGAGCCGCGGAAGCCGCGACGGCAGGCGAGCGACGTCGCGCCGAGGAGGCGGAGCGCATCTCGGCGCGGAGCCTTGAATCGCTGGTACGGGAAGCGGCCTGGCTGTCCGCCCAGGTCCAGCGCTTCCTCGAGGATGCCGAGCGCGCAAGGGCGGCCTTGCCGCCGGCCCCGATCGCGCCGGCGCCGTCCGCGGATGCACCCACCCGCGAAGCCGTGGCCACCTGGTCCGCGCGCGTCGACGAGCTTCGAGCCAGGCGCGACCGCTTCGCCGAGCAGATGGCACAGCTCGATGCGACGCGGCGCGATGCCGAGCGCGTCCGCGCAGCGGCCGAGGCAGCACTTTCGCTCGATGAGTCGCGCATCCTGGCCGTCGACAAAGCCCTCGATGCCATGGTCGACCGTGATCGTGAACTCGAGGCTGAGATCGATGCGCTGGCCGCTCGACTCGCCCAGGTCCTCGCAAGGGAGGCCGAGGCCCGGGCGTCGGTGGTGGCCCTGACCGCCGCGGATTCCGATGAGCGGGCGCGCCTGAACGCGGCGGAGCGGTCTGCCGCCGTCGCACGTGACCGCCTGCGTGCCGCGGAAGACGCCTCTCGCGCGGCCGAGCACCGGGATCTCGAGGCTCGACTCGGTCTCGAGGCGCTGCGCGAACAGCTGCTGGCCGAGCTTGCCGGGCTGAACCCGCTCAGTCTTCGACATCTTGCCGCCATCGCGGGCGAAAGCCGGCCCGGACCGGACCACGAGGCGACGACACCTGATGGAAGCCCGGGTGCGATGGCCCAGGATGTCGGCCACGACGAGCAGGACGAGGATGACGCTGATGCCCTCGTCGCGGCGCTTGCGGTCGCCGGCGCGCACTGGGCGAGCTTCGCGCCCGCGGACGTGGCGCCGACCGCGGGTCGTCTCGGCTCCCTGCGGCGCCGGTACCACGAGCTGGGTGCGGCCAGCCCGTTCGCGGTCGATGAATACGCCTCCGTTCGGGCTCGCCTCGAGCTGCTCGACGATCAGCAGGCTGATCTGCGGGCTGCCATCGCCCAGACTCGGACCCTGATCGCGGAGCTCGACGTGATGATTTCCCAGCAGTTCCGCTCGACGTTCAGCGCGCTCGAGGCGAAATTCGACCGACGTTTCCAGCAACTGTTCGGCGGCGGGTTTGCCCACCTGTCATTGACTGACCCCGGAGACCTGGCCGCCACCGGAATCGACATCGTCGCGCGCCCTCCCGGCAAGAAAGCGCAGGCCCTCGCGATGCTGTCGGGAGGGGAGCGGGCCCTGACCGCGGTCGCGCTGCTGTTCGCGATGCTCGAGGTCCGACCGGTGCCGTTCTGCGTGCTCGATGAAGTGGACGCCGCGCTCGACGAGGCAAACGTCGGACGGTTCACCACGGCCCTTCGCGAGCTCGCCGAGACGACCCAGTTCGTGGTCATCACCCACAACCGCGGAACGATCGAGATCGCCGATGCGCTGTACGGCGTCACGGTCGGCGATGACTCGGTGTCGCGCGTGATCAGCCTGCGCCTCGATGAGGCGACGGCGATCGCCGACAGAGCCCGAGACGTCGTTCCCGTCGGGCCGGGTGCGGACTCGGCGTGACCGGCGAACCCGGCGAAGTCAGCCCGGAGGGGGACCTTGCGACCGGTCTGTCTCGCTCGCGAGGCGGGTTCATGTCCCGCCTCCGTGGACTCTTCGGTGCGGCGGCCTTTCCGGAGGCGTCCTGGGAGGGCGCGGAGGAAGCGCTCATCGCCGGTGACCTTGGGGCGCAACTCGCGAGTCGCGTTGTCGAGCGGGCACGGGGTGATCGGGACGCGGCATCTCCTGAGACGGCCATTCGGGCGGCGCTGACCTCGATCCTCCTGCCGCGAAGTGGCCCGTCGGGTTTCCGGTCTGCCAGCCGAGACCAGCCGGTTGTCGTCCTGGTCGTGGGGGTCAACGGAACGGGCAAGACGACAACCATCGGAAAGCTCGCGGTCAGCGAGGCCGCCTCCGGCCGGAAGGTCGTCCTCGCCGCGGCCGACACGTTCCGGGCCGCCGCGGTCGAACAGCTCCGAATCTGGGCGCTACGCGCCGGTGTCGACATCGTCGCCCACGCGGCCGGCGCCGATCCCGGTGCCGTGGTCTTCGACGCCCTGGACGCCGGGATTGCCCGCCACGCGGACATCGTCATCATCGATACGGCCGGCCGGCTCCACACGAAGTCCAACCTGATGGATGAGCTTGCCAAGATCCGCCGGATCATCGACAAGCGCCTGCCCGGCGTGGAGCCCGAAACGCTGTTCGTGCTCGATGCCACCACGGGGCAGAACGGCCTCGCGCAGGCGGCGGCGTTTCACCGAGTCGTCGGCCTCACCGGGATCGTCCTCACGAAGCTCGATTCAACCGCTCGGGGCGGGATCGTCTTCGCGATCGAGGATCAGCTCAAGGTCCCGGTTCGATTCGTCGGAGTGGGGGAGGGCCCACGGGATCTACTCCCCTTCGATCCCGAGACGTTCGTGGCGGCGCTGTATGGCGGGGGAGCGTGATCGCGCGCCGGCCTTCCGTTCCGCCTCGTATCGCGGTCCGGCTCCTGGCCCTGGCCGTGACCGGACTTGTCGCCGCGTGCGCCACACCCGCAACACCGCCGGCGACGATCGCCCCTACCGCGACACCGCTGCCCACGCCAGTTTCAACGACCTATGCGCTGGACACCACGGCCTGGTATGCGGGGTTGATCATCCACTTCGACGCCGCGAGCTCGGTTCTCGATGAAGGTGGCGGTGCCGTCACGGTGGATCTCCGCATCGAGAACCCGGGTCCCGAACTGGCATCCCTGAGTGTTGGCGTGTTGCTTGCCGCGGGTGGCCGAGCGGTCGAACCGATCCGCGAGACCGTGATCCCCGACGTCCCGCCCGGAACCTCGGTCGGGACGGCGCTCCGGTTCGACGTCGACGGAAGCTTTGATGTCGCCAACGCGGCGATTCGCATTGGACGGGCGACCGAACACATCGTGATCGTGCCGCTCGTTGCCGGCAGCCAGGTGCTGACGACCCTCGAGCCAGTGCCGCTGGCACTGGCGGGCAAGGCGACGGCCGGAACCCTGACGATCGCCATCACGGGCGGCGAACTGCGCTCGGATCTGCCGGATTGGGGGCTCGAGCTGCCGCGCGGGTCGATGTCCCTGGCCATCACGTACACGGCTCGTTACCGGGGCGACTTCGCCGGCGGGTTCGCGTTCACGGGAGCCAACCTGGGACTCCACTTGCCGGATGGAACCACCGTGGGTGCCCGTGCCGACGGTCATAGCCAATCGGTCGCGGTGCTCGTGCCCGGCACCGCGGTTCCGAACCTGTTCGCGCGGTTCGAGGTTCCGGTCCCCGCCGCGGGCCAGTACACGCTGGTCGTGCGCGACGGTACCTCCCGTGCCTCGATCCCGTTCACGATCGCGGAGGCGGGCCCAGGCGGTTGATGCGCTACACTCGGCGGACCCGGTGTCGCCAGAATCCGCGCACCAACCGGCCCGCCCGACGGCGCGGCGCCGGCACCGAGATCGACCAGGAGTAACACCCGACCCGTGTTCGATGCCCTGAGCGACCGCCTGCGCCAGGCGCTCGCCACCCTGACCGGTCGCGGCCGTCTCACCGAGGCCGACCTGGATGTCGCGCTACGCGAGATCCGTCTCTCGCTGCTCGAGGCCGATGTCAACTTCCGCGTGGTCAAGGACTTCATCGCCCGGATCCGCGAGCAAGCCGTCGGCGCCGAGATCATCGGCAGCCTCACGGCGGGCCAGCAGGTGGTCAAGATCGTCCACGACGAGCTGGTCGGCCTGCTCGGATCCGGAGACGGCGCCTTCCGACTCCAGGGGAACCCGGCGGTCGTGGTCCTCGTGGGACTCCAAGGTTCGGGCAAGACGACGACGGCGGCAAAACTCGCCCGGCACATCGTGAAGCTCGGCCGACGGCCCTTGCTGGTGGCCGCCGATCCCTATCGACCCGCTGCCGGGGACCAGCTCGAGGTTCTCGGCAAGGCCCTCGACATTCCCGTTCATCGCGAGCCGTCCGGTATTTCGGTTGTCGACATCGCGCGTCGCGGAGTCGAAGCGGCCGGGAGGCTTGTCCGCGACACGGTGATCATCGACACGGCCGGCCGTCTCACGATTGACGATGCCCTGATGGCCGAGATTGCTGCCGTCAATAGCGCTGTCCACCCGATCGAGACGCTCCTTGTCGTTGACGCGATGACCGGACAGGAGGCGGTCAGCGTGGCCCAGGCCTTCGCCGGGGCTGTTCCGGTGACGGGCCTGGTGCTGACCAAGGTCGACGGCGATGCTCGTGGCGGTGCCGCGTTGTCCATCGCGTCCGTCGCCGGGATCCCCGTGAAGTTCCTCGGCACCGGCGAGAAGTCCGATGCCCTCGAGGTCTTCCATCCCGACCGTCTTGCCGGCCGGATCCTCGGCATGGGCGATGTGATGACCCTCGTCGAGCGGGCCCAGGACGTCGTTGACGTCGCCGCGGCCCAGAAACTCGAGGCCAGGATCCGCAAGGCCGAGTTCACGCTCGAGGACATGCTCGAACAACTCCAGCAGGTCCAGAAGATGGGCCCGATCGGACAGTTGATGTCGATGGTTCCGGGCATGGGCGGCATGGCCAAGGAAGCCCAGGCGGCCGTGGATCGCGGTGAGATGCGTCGGACCGAGGCGATCATCCGATCGATGACCTCCCGTGAGCGCCGAGATCCGGGCCTCCTGAACGCGTCGCGGCGGCGTCGGATTGCCACGGGCTCGGGTACCACGCTCCCTGATGTCAACCGCCTCATGAAGCAGTTCGCGGATATGCAGAAATTGATGAAGCAGATGGCAGGGATGCAACGCAAGGGCGCCCCCGGCATGCTGGGTCGGAGGTAGGGATGGACGATCTGGATCCACAGGACGAGCAACCGACCCCTGCCATCGAACCAGGCGAGCCCGCCGTCGAGTGGATCGCCGAGCCGGCGATGCCTGCCGAACCCGACGTGGCGGCGCCGACGTCATCGGTCGTCCCCTCGCCTGACGGTACCGTTGCCGCATCCGTGGCCGCCCGTGGGTCTCGACGAACTCGCTGGATCGTCGCCGGACTCGTCTCCGCCCTGGCGATCGGCGGGGCCGCGGCGGCCGCCTTGATCCTCGGGGCGAAGCCGCTCCCTGAGGCGTTCCGCTATCTCCCCGCCGACAGCGTCATCGTGGCCGAACTGCGCCCGGACCTGCCCGGCGATCAGCGCGGGCATCTGGGCAATCTCCTCGCCCACTTCCCGGGATTTGCCGACCAGTCCAATCTGACCGCCAAGATCGACGAGACCCTCGCGCGTCTCGTGAGCGAAGGATCGTCCGGATCGGTCGACTACGCGACGGGGATCAAGCCGCTCCTCGCGGGGCCGTTGGTGGTCGGGACGGGCATCGACGGCCTGAAGGGTCAGACTGCCCTCGCGGTGGCGAGCACGGACGGCAGCGTTACCTGCGAGGGAGTGTTCGGTTCCGCGACAGCCCTGGAGACCCACCGCGCGGTGGCGATCACGTCCGTTGAGCATGGCATGGCCTGTGCCCTCGATGGTCGATTCATGCTCGTTGGCGACCCGGCCAGTGTCCGGGCCGGCATCGACGCCCACCTCGATCACAAGGGCGTTGATACGAATGCCAGGTTCACGGCGGCGCGCACTCGGCTCGAGGGTGACCAGGTGGCCATCGTCTACGTCGACGGCAAGGCCCTGACCGCCCTCGCCGAGGGGTTTGCCAACTCCCTCGCTCCAGGGATTGGGATTGGTTCAGCGATCGCCGACAATCTGACCGAATGGTTCGTCGTCGGAATGCGCATCGTCGATGATGCCGTCCAGTTCGAGCTTCAGGCCGCGCCGCTCAAGGAGGCCGAGGTCGATGCCTCGTTGCCGACCGACCCGCCGCCGGCGACGAGTCGGTTCGCCTCCGTACTGCCGTCGAATACCTACGGGTTTGTCGAGATCCACGGCGTGGGCGCCAACCTCCAGCGCGGACTGGCCATCCTGAAAGCCAACCCGAAACAGGCCGATGCGGTCACCCAGATCGAACAGGCCCTGACCGTGGTCGGTGGGATCCAGAACATCGCCGCGTGGATCGAGGACGCCGGCGTGGCCGTGATCCCGACCGGTGATTCCGTCGGCGGAGCCATCCTCCTTCGAGGATCGGATGCCGCGGCGGTCGAAGGTCGCGTCACCCAGCTCCGGAACCTGCTGGTGCTCGCCTCAACCGGAACGGACATCACGGTCCGTGACAGCGAGCATGCCGGCGTCAAGATCACGAGTGTTGACCTCGGTGACCTCGAAACGTTGTTGTCCGCCATGGGCGTCGATCCGGGCGTGACCGGGACGGGGGCCCGCCTGGCCTTCTCGATGGCCGCTCGCGACGATGTCCTCATCCTGGGGATCGGCGAAGGGGTCATCGAGGGCATCCTGGACACGTCAACCGGATCCAGCCTCAAGTCCAGCGGGGCGTACGCACGGGTCGTCGACCTGGTTGGCAGTCCCAACGACGTCGAGGTCTTCGTGTCGCTCGACGGGCTGATCGGCTACGTCGAAGCGAACCTGCCGGCGGCCCTCGACGGGGCCGGGTGGACCGAGCTCAAGCCCTACCTGGAACACCTCGCCTCGCTGGGCGAGGCAAATGTCACCACCAGCACAGGCGGCCGGAGCCGCCTCGTGATCACCGTCAAGTAAGCTACCGGGCCGGCAATGGCCCGGAAACGAGGAGGAACCGTTACCACATGGCCGTACGCATTCGACTAACGCGCGTGGGCGCGAAGAAGGCACCGACGTATCGCGTGGTGATCACCGATTCGCGCAGTGCACGTGACAGCCGCTCGATCGAGACGATCGGGCACTACAACCCGCTGGTTGAGCCGGCCGAGGTCGTGATCGACGCCGACAAGGCCAAGGCCTGGCTGGCCAAGGGCGCCCAGCCTTCTGACACCGTTGCGCGGCTCCTTCGGGTGGCCGGCATCGTGTCGGCCGGAAAGTAGGCCGGTGATGGCAGCACGCGAACTCGTGGAATACGTCGCCAAGACGCTCGTCGACGATCCGGCAGCGGTCACCGTGACCGAGGTTGTGGACGCTGACGGCACGGTGATCGAACTCCATGTCGCCGAAGAGGACATGGGCAAGGTCATCGGTCGAAACGGCAGTGTCGCCAAGGCACTCCGAACGCTGCTCAAGGTCACGGCCGCCCGCGATGGCGGTTCTGTGTCCCTGGAAATCCTCTGAGCGACGCGGTGACGGGCGAGTCGCCCGGTGAGATCCGGCTGGTGGTCGCCCAGGTCCGTGGCCTTCACGGGCTCCAGGGGGTCGTGCGGATCGAGGTCCTGACCGATCAGCCGGAGCTCCGGTTTGCCGAAGGCTCCGTGCTCCATCGCGAGGGCACGAGTCCGGCGCTCACGATCGTCGAGTCCGCGGCGGTCGAGGACGGCCCCGGGTGGCGGCTTCGGTTCGCCGAGATTCGGAGCAGGAATGCCGCCGAGGCGCTTCGGGATGTCTACCTGGAGACCATCGTCGACCGCAGCCAGGACCTCGAGCCGGGATCGGCGTACTGGCACGAGGTGATCGGCTGTGAGGTCCGTGCCCTTGACGGCCGGGTTCTCGGCACGGTCGCCGACATCTATCGTGTGGCAACCGCCGAGATCTTCGTCGTCCGTGGCGGACCC
>JANMPD010000163.1:0-23903 GCA_031369685.1 Chloroflexota bacterium
GGCTGGGCGATGGCCACTGAGCGGATCCGGATCGGGCTGATGGTCGGGGCGAACACGTTCCGGGAGCCGGCCGTGACGGCGAAGCTCGCGACCACGCTTGATCACGTAAGCAACGGCCGCGCCATCCTTGGGATCGGGGCCGCCTGGTTCGATCGTGAACACGCGGCCTACGGACTCGAGTTCGGCGACGGGCCACCGGATCGGCTTCGCTGGCTCGGTGAGGCGCTGCCGATCATCCGCGGCATGCTCCACGGCGAGCGGCCGTCCGCGGCCGGCCCGCACTACGCGGCTCTCGAGGTCCGGAACGACCCACCGCCGATCCAGGCGCACCTGCCACTCCTCATCGGGGGCGGGGGCGAGAAGGTCACGCTCAAGCTGGTCGCCCGCTACGCGGATGCGAACAACGTCGGCGGCGGTCTGGCTGCGGTCAAGCGCAAGGACGCGATCCTCATCGAGCACTGCGAGCGAATCGGGCGCGACCCGGCCGAGATCGAGCGGACCACGGGCGTCGGGACAGTGATCATCCGCGACTCCCGGGCCGAGGCGCGGCGGGTCTTCGAGGCGATGTTCGCGGGCAACGGCAACGCCCGGGTCTGGGAGGACCAGCCGGTGGGAACGCCGGAGGACGTGATCGCGATGCTCGCGCCATACCCGGAGATCGGCTATCGACACCTCATCGCGGGGTTTCCGGCGCCGCACGACGAGGAGTCCATGACCCGCCTCGCGACGGAGGTCCGGCCGGCACTGGAGCGCGACTGACCGTCTGTTTGTGCGTTTGGGCGGGACCTGCGAGCGTCCGCAGCAGCTCGATGGTCGACGCGGACCCGGCGCCGGGTTACCGTGCGGCCATGAGCAACCTACGACGCACCGGGTCCGCGGCGGTCTCGTGGGGTCCCGGCCGGATCGACCAGTTCTGGGTCGACTTCGACGGTGCCCTGATCCACCAGGCGTTCGTCCTGGGCACCTGGCTGGCGCCCGAATCCCTGGGTGGGTCCCTGGTTTCACCTCCCGGGGTCACCGCCTGGGCTGTCGACCAGATGGAGGTCTTCGGGGTGATGCCGGATGGCGAACTCTGGAACCGATACTGGGATGGCACGTCGTGGCACGCGTGGGAGTCGCTCGGCGGAGATCTCGATGCGTCGGAAGCGCCAGTGGCGACATCCTGGGGTCCAGATCGGCTCGATGTCTTCGCCCTCGGCCGTGACGGCGCGACGTGGCATCGCTGGTGGGACGGGACGCGATGGGTCGACTGGGAGCAGCTTCCGCGCTAGCAGACTCCTGCTGGCAGACTCCGCGCTTGCCGGTTTCGCGCTGACCAGTATTGCGCTCGGCGGCGTCCGGGTCAGGCAACCGTGAACGTCGGCAACCGTCCGGGGCCCGCTCCTGATGGTCGAGCTCCCGGGTCGGCGCCACCTCCATTCGAACCAGTGACGATCCCGGCCATCTTGCGTCGATAAGCCGCTGGACTCATCCCGGTCGTGCGCTTGAACAGACGACGGAAGAAGGTCGGATCCTCATACCCGACTTCGTAGCCGACGCTTTCGGTCGGAGCCGATCCCGACTCGAGGATCCGGCGAGCTTCCTCGATTCGAACGGCATGGACGTATTCGATCGGCAGATAGCCCGTCGCGGCCCGGAAGCGACGTCCAAAGGTGCGCGGCGTGAGTCCGGACCGATCGATCATGGCCGCGACCGGGTTGGCGATGGCGTAGTTCTGCTCGATCCAGGTCTGGCATTGCCCGATGACCGCGTCGCGCGTCTGGCTCGGTCGGGTCATGGCTGCGAACGGTCGCTGCCCGTCTTCGTGCCCGGCGAGCAGGAAGACTTTGGCCGTCCTGACTGCTTCCGCAGGTCCGCACAGGCGGGCGATGAGGTAGAGCGCAAGGTCCTGCCACGCCGTGACGCCGCCGGCCGTGACGACCCGGTCGGCCTCACTGGCCAGGTTCAGGATCGTGTCCTCGGTCATCCGGACCCGCGGGTAGTGTTCACGGAACAGGTCCCGGTAGGCCCAATGGCAGGCGGCCTCGCGACCATCGAGGAGGCCGGCCTCGGCGAGCATCAACGATCCGGTGCACACGGAGGCGACCAACGCGCCCTCCCCGTGCACGCGGCGGAGCCAGTCCACTTCGCGGACATGCCGGCCCCGAGGGGGAACGTCGATCGGGGTGTACATGTCACACACGATCGCGACGTCGACTGGCGAGGCGTCCGCAACATCGGCATGCGGCTCGATCAGGACACCGCCGACACATCGGAATGGATCCGGGCCGTCGGCCACGATCTGCACGTCGAGGAGTGCGTCACCGGGCTGACCGGTGGTCATGTCACCGAACACGGAACCGACCGACTGCAGCACGTCGTACAGGCCGTACAACACCGATGCCGATGTCTCCGCCGCCGCGAGCAAGGCGATGACTGGACGCTGGTTGCCTGTCATTTTTGCCCCGTTCTAGACCGATCCGACTCTGGAAGCATGCCACACGCGGCGCCAGACTTCGAGCCAATCAGCCGAGGCCGAGACCGAGACCAGTAGGGTGGATGATGGACGAGATGGCAATCGAGGGACTGCGCCGCTCCGTGGCAGGCGAAGTCCTCGTGCCCGGCGACGCGGGCTACGACGCGGCGCGAGCCGTCTGGAACGCGATGATCGACCGTCGGCCGTCCGCGATCGTTCGAGCCACCGGCACCGACGACGTCATCGCAGCGGTCAAGTTCGCGGCAGCCCAGCGGACGCCCGTCTCCATCAGGGGCGGGGCCCACAACGTGGCCGGCCATGCCGTCGGGGACGACGGCCTGATGATCGACCTGTCGGGCATGCGCGGTGTCCGGGTGGATCCGGACCGTCGGCGAGCCTGGGTCGATGGCGGGGCGACGTGGGGCGATGTCGATGCGGCGACGCAGGCGTTCGGCCTGGCCACACCAGGTGGCCTCATCTCGGACACCGGCGTCGGCGGACTCACGCTGAGTGGCGGCATCGGATGGCTCAGGAGCCGGCACGGGCTCGTCATCGACAACCTCGTCTCAGCCGACGTGGTCACGGCCGATGGTCGGCTGGTGCATGCCGATCGGAGTGAGCATCCCGACCTGCTCTGGGCGCTCAAGGGCGGCGGCGGCAATTTCGGCGTGGTGACGACGTTCGAGTTCGCGCTTCATCCGATCGGCCCCACCGTCATGTTCGCCGGGCCGGTCTACCCGATCGAGGCCGGGAGCGGGCCGATCCGGTTCTGGCGCGAGTTTCTCCGGGACAAGAATGACCGGGTCGGGTCACTCATCGAATTCTCGACCATCCCCAACGATCCCGGCTACCCCGAGGCGGCCTGGGGCAAGCGGGTCTACACGATCGCAGCAGCCTACGCGGGCGACCCGATCGAAGGCGAGCGCCTCCTCCAGCCCCTCCGGGAGCTGGGCGACATGGTCACCGACTTCTCCGGCCAGATGGACTACTGCGACCTGCAACGCCTGTTCGATACGGTGATCCCGTTCGGGCAGCATCGGAGCTACTGGAAGAGCCAGTTCCTGAGCGACCTGCCGGACGAGGCGATCGACCTGATCGTCGAGCGGAATGAGCATCCCCCGTCGGCGAACACCCTGTCCTCGATCTGGAACTTCGGTGGAGCCACCGCCGCCGTGGGCCCGACGGACACGGCCTTCGGGGACCGGTCCATGCCCTACATGGTCTCGATCGACTCGATCTGGAACACGGCTGACGAGGACGAGGCCAACATCGCCTGGACCCGTGACTTCTGGGACCAGCTCACGCCGTTCTCGAGCCACGGTCGGCTCTACCTGAACTTCGCGGGGCTTGGAGAAGGCAACGACGACCTCGTTCGCAAGTCGTTCGGCAAGAACTTGGAGCGACTGACGGCCATCAAGCGGACCTATGACCCGGACAACATGTTCCGCTTTAACCAGAACATCCGCCCGGCGGTATGAGCTTCGGCTCCGGGTCGTGGCCGCCGGAGATAAGTCGCAGCTAAGCGGACGAGGCTAGGGTTCGCGTACGTCCCGTCCGACGATGTGCCCCGGCGGTCGGGACGTAACTACTCCCGCCCCGCATGCCCGCCGGGCGAGGGATCCCGTGGACCAATCCAGCATGCCCTGGCGCGCGTTCGAGGCGCCCGACGATGGGGCGGGATCGCCGAACGCGGGCTCGACGACGGCCGGCGGTGCGGCGGGCGGTGCGCCTCGGGGTGTCATCGTGGCGATCGCCATCGCCACGGTTCTGCTGGTCATCGGCGCGGCGCTCTTCGCCGGGGGCGGGGCGGCAACCGCATCGGTCGTGATCGCACCCTCTGACGAAGCGCCGACGGGTACCGCGGCGACCGGCGTCCTGATCATCGATGTCGCCGGCGCGGTCGTCGACCCTGGCGTGTACCGACTGCCGCCCGATGCCCGCGTCGCGGATGCAATCGCGATTGCCGGGGGCTACGGTCCACGTGTCGACGCACGTCGCGTCGCCCTCGAGTTGAACCTCGCCGCGCCCCTCACGGACGGTCAGCACCTGCTGGTGCCGTCGCGCGACGACGTGCTGCCGGGCGGTGGAGCATCCGGAACGTCGGGTACCGGCTCGAGCACCGGAGGCGGGCCCACGACCGGCGGCCTGATCGATCTCAATCGAGCGACGGCGGCTGAACTCGACTCGCTCCCCGGTATCGGGCCGGTGACCGCCGCCAAGATCATCAGCTCGCGCGAAGCTGAGCGCTTCGTCAAGGTCGAAGACCTGCGCGACCGCAAGCTGGTCGGCCAGAAGACGTTCGACGGCCTTCGTGACCTCGTGACCGTGCGCTGACATGCCGGCCAGCGGCTGGCTGGCGATCGGGGTGATCGCCGGCGCTCTCCTCGTCCGCGATGCCTCGGCGACCGGAAGCATCGCCATCGCATTCCTCGCCGGCGGCGGTATGGCCGCGTCGCTTGCCGTGTCTGGCCTGCATCTTTGGGGTAGAGGATCGGCGAGCACCGTCGCCCGCGGAGCCGCAGCCGCAGGCTGGTTGAGCCTCATCGCCATCGGCGTGCTCCTGGTCGCAGGGCGATCCCTCGCCATGCCGCGCACCGCCGGTCCCGCCATTCCGGACTGGCTCCCGACCGGCAACGGTCCCTGGACTGCCACGGTCTCCACGATCGGCGCGTCGCGAGCCGGCCAGCAGCTGGCCGTGGTGGAACTGGAGGCGCCACCAGGGTTGCGCGTGGCCGGGACCCTGCCGGGATTTCCGATCGTGGTGCCGGGCGATCGCGTGACGCTGGATGGATCCCTCCGAGCCCCACCCGTCGACGACCCATACGGGGACTACCTCATCCGGATCGGGGTCCAGGCCACGATCCGTGCTTCGGGAATGACGATCCTGCTCCAGGACGGCAGTCTGACGCGTTCGGTCGAGGGCCTTCGACGCGGGGCCGATCGTGCCCTGCAACTCGCGATCCCCGAGCCCGAGGCCGGTCTTGCCAGCGGCATCCTGATCGGCCTGCGCGATCGCGTCGATCGCGACCTGTCGGGGGCGTTCACGACGGTCGGAGCCACCCATGTCGTTGCGATCTCCGGTTGGAACATTGCCATCGTCGCGACCAGCCTCGCTGCGGTCGCCGGCCGGATGGCTCGGCGCAGGAGAATCGCACTCACGGCCGTGGCGATCATCGCGTACGTCGCCTTCGTCGGGCCCTCACCGTCGGTCGTTCGGGCCGCGGCGATGGCCGGCGTGGTGATGCTCGCGCGGGAACTCGGGCGCCCAAGCCGCGCGGCGGCAGCCATCGGATGGGCAGGCGCCGGTCTCTTGATACTGGATCCAGGACTGATCGACGATGTCGGATTCCAGCTCTCGGCTCTCGCGACCGTCGGGCTCATTGCCTGGGCCACGCCGTTCACCGAACGGCTCGCGGGGACGGCACCCGGGAGGCCCCGTGCGTGGCTCGCCGAGAGCCTCGGCGTTTCCCTCGCTGCCCAACTGGCGACGTTGCCGATCGTGGTCCTGACCTTTGGACGGCTGTCGCTCGTGTCGCCGGTGGTGAACCTCGGGGTCGTGCCGCTGGTGGCCCCGGCGATGGGGGCCGGCGTCGTGGCAATGGCCGGCGGTCTGTTGACGATGGCCGGGCTGCCGGCGGCGATGGCAACGGTCGTGGGCCTGCCGGCGTGGTTGGTCTTCTCGTTGATGGTCGGCATCGTGCGTGCGGGCGCGAGGCTGCCGTTTGCGAGCCTCGCCCTGGCAGAACCGTGGAACGCAATCGTCGCCTTGATGGCGGCGGCGGCGATCGTGGGCACGACGGTCCTGACGCGGCGCGGCTCGAAGGACGTGAAGTCTTCGCGAAACCGACCCGGCGGCGCTGCGCCGCCTCAGCGTTCCCGAAGCGCCGGCGACCGCGGCGCCGCCCGTGGCGGGAGCGCGAAGCCACTGGCGTGGTGGCGTACGCGTAGCAGTCGGCTCGTGTCCGGAGCCCTGGCTGCGGCCGTGGTCGCCCTGGCGATTGCCGTCGTCCATCGGCCGGACGGCATCCCGCGGATCGTTGTGCTCGACGTCGGCCAGGGGGACGCCATCCTGGTTGAAGGCGGGCACGGCGCGCGCCTCCTGATCGATGGCGGGCCGGATCCGGGTCGGCTGCTCGTTGTGCTCGATGAACACCTCGCGCCGTGGGATCGGCGCATTGATGTCGTGGTCCTGTCCCACCCACACGAGGATCATGCGGCCGGCCTGGCGACACTGCTCGATCGGTATGCCGTCGGGCAGGTCTTCGAGCCCGGCATGTTCGGTCCGGGGCCTGGCTATGCGGCCCTCAATGCCGAACTGATCCGGCTCGGTATCCGTCGGGGCACCCTGTCGACGGGCGACCGCCTGCGCATCGACGAGTTCTCGTTTCGCGTCCTGTGGCCGGATCCCGGCACGGTCCCGGAACGTCCGTCCGATGGCGGTACCGGGATCAACAACGTGTCGATCGTGCTGCTCGGCGAGGTGGACGGGCATCGCGTCCTGCTGGCCGGTGACATCGAGGAGCAGATCGATCCGCGTCTCCTCACCCGTGGCCTGCCCACCGTCGACCTTCTCAAGGTGGCCCATCATGGGTCGAGGACATCGTCGACGGACGCGTTCCTGGCTGCAATCCGACCATCGCTCGCCGTGATCTCGGCGGGCCGTGGGAACCCGTACGGCCACCCGGCCCCGGCCACGGTGGCCCGGCTCCAGACCGCGGGAGCGCAGGTCCTCCGGACCGACCAGAACGGGACCGTCACCGTCGATCTCGGAATGGGTCACATCCGCGTGCGAACCACGGGCGCCCGTGCCGTAGCTGGCGTCGCCGACGGCACCCCGGACACGCCCGGCGGAGCGGCTCGCGCGCCGACCCTCGCGAGGAACGCCATCGCGAGCACCACTCCCGGACCAACGGACCGGACCGCTATCCAGTTTCTGTGCTCGATCCCGGTACCGGGGCTTTTGGTTGGTCCGATCGTCACCCTGGAATCGGCCGCGGAGCCCGCCGCGCGCGCCGAGCCCGCCGCGCCCGCCGAGCCCGCAAACCAGCGGCCGAGCGACCCGGGCACAACGGCCATCGCGCCGGATCGGACGGCCTGGTCAGCGGACCATCCGTGGCCCCTCCGGTACGATGCTGTCCATGAATTCCCGTCGCCGAGCGAGGGCCCGCCAACCGCGATTCTCCAGAGAGCTGCGTGGACTGATCCACGCGAGCGACGCGCCCGTCGGCGCATGGTCCGGCCGCGCCGGTGATAGCGGATGAGCCCCGTCGCGGTCGCGTATTTCTGGGGTGACGACGCCTACAGCATCGATGTCGCGGTGGACTCGTTCCGAGCGGACGCGACGCGGTTCCCCGGCGGCGCCCCGGAGCGATGGCGGATACGGGCGGACAACAACGACCCGATGCGGCTGCTCGGAGAGCTTCGGACCCGGGTCGCGACCGGCACCATGTTCGGCGCCGGCACCGTGGCGATCCTGTCGAATGCGGGCCAGCTCGTCCGGAAGGGTACCGATCGCGCCTTCCTGATCGAAACCATCGGGCTGATCGCGGAGGGCAACGGGCTCGTGGTCGCCGAGGAAACGGATTCCGGGAAGAAGGACCCGCCGGCGAAGGCGCTTGCGGAGGCCATCCGGGCGGCCGGTGGGCAGATCCGGCGATTCGAGGCACCACGAGAGGGCGGCCTGGCGGCATGGATCGAAGCCCGCGCTCGTGAACGGGACATCGTGCTCGGCCAGGGAGCCGCTCGTGAACTCGCGACGCGGGTCGGCGGGTTCGTTCGCGAGGGCGACGTCGATCGACGCAACCAGGGTCGCCTGGCGGTCATGGAGCTCGAGAAGCTGAGTCTCCTGCACGAGTCGACAGCGGCTGGCGCCGTCCGCAGCGGCGCTCCGGTGCAGGTCGAGGATGTCCGGGCCCTGGTGCCCGAGGCGGTACCCGGGACCGTCTGGGGCTTCGTCGATGCGATCGGGCTTCGCCAGCGCGCTCGAGCGATGGAGCTACTGGAGCCGCTGCTCGATGGAACCCCGGAGCCGGTGCTGCTCGCGGTGCTTCACCGACGCCTCCGCGAATTGATCGAGATCGCCGATCGCGTGTCGGGTGGGGAGACGCCCGGCTCGCTGGTCCGATCCATGCGCCTCCAGCCGTTCCGTGCCGAGACGCTGGCCCGCCAGGCCCGGGCGTGGACGGTCGGCGAGCTCGCGGACGCGCTGGAAGGACTGCTCGACCTGGATGCCCGCGTGAAGGGCGTGGGTGGGACGACGGCCGGCGACGGCCAGATCAGGCTGGCGCTTGACCTGTGGATTGCGGATCGGGTGGCGTCGTCCGGATAACGCGCTCGGGCAGCTGATGGCGCAGCCAGGTCGGGAGTCGAGCATTCTGCTCGCCACGAATGAGATGGGGGCGACGGCGGATGAGGGCCACCCGACCGGCACCCGGTCGCCTGGGAGTCATACGGACCAGGCCTGCTCCTGCACGACGAGATCGCTCTCGATGGCGAAGGTGCATCGGCCGGCGCCGAGATCGAGCAATTCGATCAGCTCAGGATCGATGTACAGCTGGTGGCAGTCCTCGCACAGGCCGCCCGGAATGCTGAAGCACAGGCGCTCCGACTGATCGGGCATGCGGAAGGCCGTATCGAACCGGGTGGTGATCAGGCGGTGCCGGCAGGCTGGGCAACGCTCCTGGATGGATGTCATGGCCGAATGGTGCGATCCGGCCGGCTGTCACGACATGACCCGCTGGTACGGGGTGCCCGGTACGAGTGGCCGCGGCACGGCGGTGGTCCGGGCCGCGGCATGGGCCGTGGTCCTTACTGCACCCGAAGGATCGTCCTGGCCTCGGACCAGTGCTTTTCCAGCTGATAGAAGTCACGCTCGGGCGGTGTGAAGATGTGGACGATCACGATCCCGAAGTCGACGAGCACCCAGTGCGAGGCCGGCGTTCCTTCGCGACCAAACGGCCGGATCTTCTCGTCCCGCATGCCGCCGACAATCCCGTTGGCGATGGCGTCGAGCTGGCGCTCGGAGCCGCCCGAGCACACGACGAAGTAGTCGGCGAGCGTCGTCAGGCCGCCAAGATCGAGCAGGACGATGTCCGCGGCCTTCTTGTCCTCCGCCAGTTCCACGATCCGACGGGCGACATCGAGCGCGGATCGATCGGCGTCGGCGGCGGCCTTGCGCGCCTTGGCGACCGCGCGGACGCGACTCGGCGTCGCGGCCGCCGGCTGCGCTGCCGGGCTCGCAGCCTCCTCCGTGGTTGCGGCGATTTCCGCGGCGGCGACCCGGGACCTGGTGGCAACGGTCCCAGATTTGGCGGCGGCTCGGGCGGGCTTGCGAGCCGGCTTGGGCTTGGGTTCAGTCACGAGGTGGCGATCCTTCGGCTGGCGTCAGCGGGTGCCGTTGGCACGAGCGTACAGGTGATGATCGGCGATATGGCGTTCGACCGCCTCGGGGACGAGGTAGCGGATGGAGCGCCCGGCGGCAATGCGCTCGCGGATGGCGGTGGATGAGATCCCGAGCCGAGGACCTTCGAGAAGGTCGAATTGATCCTCGAGACCCGGGAACTGCTCGGACAACCACGCTCGTGTCGGGGCGGCGTGGCCTTCGCGCGGCACGACGGCCACGCGGCACTCCTCGAGGAGCCGGCGCGGTTCTCGCCAGCCGGGCAATCCGGCGAGGGTTTCGGTTGACATGATCAGGGTCAGCTGGATGCCGTTGGCGGACGTGCCGGCGCCTACGCCGCCGGACGTGGCGGCGCCTACGCCGCGGGACGTGCCAGGCCCCATGCCCGTGCTGCCCTCGGTCACCACTCCGTGACGCAGCAGGGCCATGGTCTCGGTCGTATACGACGGCCCCGGTCGATCAACATCGACCCGACTGAGCGCGAAGGCCGGATTGCCGGCAATCGCGAGCCTGACCATGGCCACCCGATCCTCGGTCGAAGCCACGGCTCCATGCGGCTTGTGGGGCGGGAGCCCAGCCGGGACGAAGAGGATCCTGTCGAGGCCGAGCGCGTCGCGTGCCTCGTCGGCCACGGCGAGATGGCCCAGATGGATGGGGTCGAAGGTGCCGCCCATCACGCCGATCGAACGTGGCGCAGCGGCAAGGGACCGCTCGAGCTCGGTCATGCCCAACTCTCGGTTGACCATGCCTCGCCACTCCACTCAAGCTCGATCTCGCCGAACCTGACCACGTCGCCGGGCTGCACGCCCGCACGCCGGAGCTCGGCGTCCACACCGAGCCGCGCCAGGTCCCGCTGGAATCGCTCGGTCGATTCCTCGACATCGAAGTTCGTCTGCGCTGCGAGACGCTCCACGCGCCGGCCCCGAACCCGGAAGCCGCCGTCCTCCTCGCGCTCGACGCCAAAGCCATCCTCGAGGGTGTCGATGCGATGGACCACGACGCCGCTCGGCTCCGGGGGTTCGGCGAGGATCTCCGCGGTCGGCAGGAGTCTCGACAGCGCTGCCTGCAACGCCTCGATCCCGATGCCGTTCGCAGCGCCGATCGCGACGGTCGGAATGCGGTCCCTGGCACGAGCCTTCTGGAAGGCGGGCCACGCTTCCACCGCGGCCGGCAGGTCCATCTTGTTGAAAGCGATCAGCATCGGTTTCTCGAGGAGTGCCGGATCGTGGGCCTGGAGCTCGTCCCGGATCACCTGGTGATCCCATTCCGGGTCGCGTCCAGCCCCATCGACGAGGTGGACGAGGACGCGCGTCCGCTCGATGTGGCGCAGGAACGCGTGACCCAGACCGGCGCCCTCGCTCGCCCCTTCAATAAGGCCGGGGACGTCGGCGATCGTGGGCAGGCGGCGATCCTCGATCCCGAGATCCATCACCCCGAGATTGGGTTCGAGCGTCGTGAATGGGTAGTCCGCGATCTTGGGACGCGCGGCCGTCAGCGCGGCGAGGAGCGTCGACTTGCCGGCATTCGGGAGACCGACGAGGCCGATGTCGGCGATGAGGCGCAGCTCGAGGCGGACCCATCGCTCCTCGCCTGGCTCGCCCCTCTGGGCGTGCTTGGGGGCCTGATGAGTGGACGTCTTGAAGTGCGTGTTACCGAGGCCGCCCCGTCCGCCGCGGGCAACCATTGCCGTCTGGCCGTTCGCCACCAGATCGGCGATGAGCTCGCCGGTCGCATCGTCGTAGACGGCGGTCCCTGGCGGCACCGCGAGGATCAGATCGGTTCCGGCCTTGCCGTGCCGGCGGGCCTTCGAACCGCGACCGCCCCCGTCCGCGCGGAAGTGATGGCGATACGAGAAGTCACGCAGGGTTGTCTGCCCGGGATCGACGGCCAGATGGATGGTGCCGCCCCGCCCGCCATCGCCGCCGTCCGGCCCGCCGCGCGGAACATGGGCCTCCTGGCGAAACGTGGCGGCGCCGTCACCACCCGACCCGGCTCGAACAAGGATCTTCACGCTGTCGAGGAACATCGGACCTATCTTCCCACGGGCTCGGGGCGCCACGGCCACGGGCGCGAAGGAATGGATCCGGCGTGGCGTCGTCGCGGCCGCCGGCCGCGAGCCGGGATCAGAAGTAGCGGAGCGGGTTGACCCGGGTGCCGCCGTTCCAGATCGGGCCCTTCCAGACCTCGAAATGGAGGTGCGGACCGGTCGCGTTACCGGACTGGCCGATTCGACCGACCTGCTGGCCGCTACCGACGGATTGCCCAGCCGAGACGGTCACGCCCGACATGTGGTTGTACGTCGTGAACAGGCCGGACCCATGGGAGATCCAGACCTGGTAGCCGCCGCCGTTGCTCTTCCAGCCGGCAAAGCTGACAACCCCCTTGGCCGCCGCCACGACCTTGGAGCCGTAGGTCGCGGCGATATCGACGCCGTAGTGGCCGTAGTGGAAGTTCTGGCTGATGTAGTTGTTGCCACCGATCACCGGCCAGCGGAATGCCCCGCCGCTGTACGTCCCGCCGTTGCAACTGCCACAGCTGCTCGAACTCGTGTTGTTGGTCCGGGGTTTGACGGTCGTCGGCTTGACCGTCGGGATGGGGGCGCCCGAGGCGTCGGGCAGGATCAGGGTCTGGCCGATGACCAGGTTCGGATCCTCGAGTTGATTGATCGCGAGGACGTCGGGTCCGTCAACCTTGTACTGGGCGGCAATCGAGTCGAGCGTGTCGCCCTGCTTGACCGTGATGACCAGCCCATCGACGGGCGGGATGGTCAGTTTCTGGCCGACATGTAACTGATCCTTGGCGGTCAGCTTGTTGGCCCACCAGATCGTCATCATCGAGATGCCGTGGCGGCTGGCAATGCCGGTCAGGGTGTCGCCAGACTTGACCGTATAGGTGGCGAGGAGTCCCTTGCCGTCGGCGACGATCGTGTTGACCGCGACCGGCTTGTACAGGGTCCCGTCGTCGGCGTAGCTCTCGGTCGGAGCGCCTTCGGGACCAGTCTGTCCTGTCTGTCCGGTGTCCGTGCGAGATCCAAGCTGGATGGCGAGTTCCTGGGGATCGAGCTGGTCGCCACCACCGATCGCGATCCGCGGGGCGCTCCCCGGGCCGTCAACCGAGCCGGTTGCGCCGGCCACAGCCGCGGGCTGGAAGCTGATCAGGCTGGCGCCGAGGACGAAGACCGCGGCGAGGATCGGGAGCATGTGCTCCGATGACAGGCGTACGGCAAGAGAGCGCCGCATCGACATCGGGCGCGGTCGCGCCGCGTGACGGGGCGCAAGGTGCATGAGAACGGCAATCCGCGTGCTGACGCTCCGCACCCTGCCGAAGGATCGGCGGTGAGCGCGGCTGGCTTTCCTGGATCGTTCGCTCTTGGTCCGGCGAAGACGCGAAATCACGCGCTCAACGCCAGCCGGGGCGTTCGTCAATATGATCTCCTGCGGGACGGTCCATGCGTCGGGGGTCGCACGTTCTGGGGTTGCAGACCGTCCTGAGTCGCGATGTTTGATCTGGGGTTCTTGTTCAGTTCAGGGCCGATGCCCGCTCCTCCGCGGGCGTCGACTCGGCCGGACCATACCACGGGCTCTGCGCGCGGCGCAAACGCTCTGGGCCCCGCGAACAGGGCCGCGGGGCCTCAGCCGTCGAGTGTCTTGGTCAAACCAGCGAGGAACTGGACGTTGTTGTCCGTCTTGGCCAGGCGGTTGAGGAGCAGTTCGATGCCCTCGTTGGTGCCAACTGCGGACAGCATCCGGCGCATCGTCCAGACCATCTTCAGGGTCCCGTCCTCGAGGAGGAGCTCCTCGCGGCGGGTGCCCGAGCGCATCACGTCGATCGCCGGGAAGATCCGCTTCTCACCGAGCTTGCGGTCCAGGATGAGCTCGGAGTTGCCGGTGCCCTTGAATTCCTCGTAGATCACGTCGTCCATCCGGGACCCGGTGTCCACGAGACACGTCGCGATGATCGTGAGCGAGCCACCCTCCTCGATCTTGCGGGCCGCCCCGAAGAACCGCTTGGGCGGGTACAGCGCGATCGGGTCGATACCGCCGGACAGCGTTCGGCCGGACGGGGGCAGGGCCAGGTTGTAGGCGCGCGCGAGCCGCGTGATGGAGTCCATCAGGATGACCACGTCGCGGCCCGTCTCGACCTGCCGCTTGGCGATCTCGAGGGCCATCTCGGCCACGTGGGTGTGGTTCTCGGTCGGCTCGTCGAACGTGGAGCTGATGACCTCGCCGTTGACACTCCGGCGCATGTCCGTGACTTCCTCGGGTCGCTCGCCGATGAGGGCGACCATGAGCAGGATGTCCGGGTAGTTGGCCGTGATGCCGTTGGCGATGTTCTTGAGGAGCATCGTCTTGCCGGCCTTGGGCGGGCTCACGATCAGGGCGCGCTGTCCCTTGCCGATCGGATTCACGAGGTTGACCAGGCGCTGGCTGAGGTTCTTCGGGTCGCTCTCGAGATTGATCAGCTCGTTCGGGTGAACGGGTGTCAGATCGCCGAAGTGCGGACGCGCCCGAGCGGTCTCAATGTCAACACCATTGACCGAATCGACCCGCAACAGGCCCCAGTACTTCTCCTGCTCCCGAGGCACGCGGACGGCGCCCGTGACCCGGTCCCCGATGCGAAGGGCGAATCGACGGACCTGGCTCGAGGAGACGTAGACGTCGTCGGCGCCGGGCAGGAGCCCGTGGCGTCGCATGAAGCCGTAGCCCTCATCGACGATATCGAGGATCCCGGTCGCGTAGGCGTGGCCGGCGCGCTCGGTCTGGGCCTGCAGGATCCGATCGACCAGATCGTCCTTCTTGTCCTCGGTCCTGGTCTCCATCTTCAGGTCCCTGCCGACCTGGCGGAGCTCCGTGACACTCATCTCGAGCAGATCGGACACGTCGAGGTCATTCCGCTCGCGGGCAGCCTCGAGCTCCTGCATCTCTTCGAATTCACTCACCGGGGCACGCCCGACGGGGTTGCGACGGCGCGGGCGACGGTTGCGTGGACGCTGATCTGGACCGGACATCAGAAAGGGGCCACCTGCATCTGCAAGGAGGGACCAATCGACCGCGCGGGAAAGGGTCCGCGGCGCGGACGGATGGGGAGTGGATTGAGTATGGGCCCGGCCGAGCGGGTCGTCAATCACCGGTTCGCGTCATCCGATGCCCGCGCTACCGATTGCGACGATGGCCATATCGCTCATCTGAGCGCTTGACACTCATTCGTGCACCACGTACGGTCGGTGGATGCCGGACCCAAGCGCCGATTCGTCGACATCGAGCCGCACTGACGCCGTCGTCGCAGCGCGCGCATCGGCGGTGGCCACGGAGATCCGCCGGACGCGCCTGATCGTCGTCCTGCGTCGCGTAGCACCTCGGACGCGCCTTCTCGAGCTCGTCGGCGAGCTGGTCGCTGCCGGCGGCCGCGTCTTCGAGGTCACCATGGACGGCGAGGACGCCCCGGCCGATCTGGTCGCGGTCGACGAACTGCTCGCGAGCCTTGCGCCCGCCTCGGACGCGCGGGCATGGGTGGGGGCCGGTACGGTCAGGACAATCCAGCAGGTCCACGCCACGCACCAGGCAGGGGCGGCCTTCGGTGTGAGTCCGGTATTTGATCGGGACATCCTCGACGCGGCGCTCGCACTCGGGCTGCCGTTCATGCCCGGCGCGATGAGCCCCACCGAGATCGACGCCGCATGGCGTGCCGGGGCGGCCCTCGTCAAGGTCTTCCCCGGATCGTCCCTCGGCCCGAATCACATTCGAGAACTGCGTGGGCCGTTTCGGGACATCGACCTGGTGGTAACGGGCGGGGTGGACCTCGGGAATGCCGCAGCGTTCCTCGATGCGGGTGCCACCGCCGTCGGCATCGGTTCGGCGATCCTGCGCGCCACACCCGAGGATCGACGGGCACTCATCGATCTGATCGCTCGGACGTCGCGAGGCGCCCGGTCCGCCCAGGCGTCGGACACAAGCGCATGAGTCCCTCCACCGCACCGTCCCAACGCGGCGAGAACTCGCCAGGCGTCCCATCGAACGGCGCCGATGCGCTCGCCGGCCAGGTTGCCCGACTGTACTTCGACCGGCAGCTGTCCAAGATCGAGATCGCAGGCCGACTCGGCATCTCGCGGTTCCGCGTGGCACGGCTACTGGACAAGGCGCTCGCCGACGGCATCGTGAGGATCGAGTTCCGCGACGCCCCGGCCAGAGATCGTGACCTTGGCCTGGCACTGGAACAGCAATTTCGCCTCGACCGCTGCGTCGTGGCCGCCGACTCGGACGACTCGCACGGCGCGGCGGAGCAGCTCGCGGCAGAGCTCATCGATGGGCTCCTGGAGAGTCGGCAGTCGATCGGCGTGGCCTGGGGCTCCACGGTGGCGCGGGTGGTGGCGGCGATGCCGTCTCGAGCCGATCCGTCCATCGACGTCGTCCAGCTGGCCGGGAATTCAGCTGCGATGGGCATCGGGACCGCGCCGGGCGACGCGACGCGACTCCTTGCCGAGCGCCTTGGTGGACGGGCGCATGCCATCCACGCGCCGACGTTCGTCGAGACCAGCAGCCTGCGGATTGCGCTCGCGCGCGAACCCGAGATCGCAGATACGTTCGCGTGGTTCGATCGGCTGTCGGTGGCGGTCATCGGCATCGGCGCCTTCACGATCGGGGCGAGCGAGGTGGCCGAGCCCCGATCAAGGGCCGCGGATTCGACCGGCACCCGCCGGGACGAACGAGCGGGCGGACCTTCATCGTCGCTCCTTCGATCCGGGGCCCTCCAGCCCGAGGACCTGGCCGGCCTCGAAGCGGCCGGTGCCGTCGGCGATCTGCTGGTCCATCCGTTCGATGTCGACGGGCGCTTCGTGGCCCCCGACCTCGCGGCGAGGGCCATGGCGATCTCGGTAACGGCCCTTCGCAAGATCCCACGCGTGGTCGCCGTTGCGACCGGCGCGGACAAGGCCGTCGCCCTGCGCGGAGCGCTGAGCACCGGCATCGTCCACGTGCTCGTGACCGATGTCGACGCCGCCACGCACCTGCTGGCAACCAAGCCCCGATGAGCCGCCTCCGCGGTCGGACCATCGTCGTGACCGGTTCGACCGGCATCGCGGCTGCGGCCGCCCGTCGTTTCGTGGCCGAGGGGGCGAGCGTCTTCGTGGTCTCGAGGACCGCCGAACACGCTCGCGAACTCGTTTCGACGCTTGGGGACGCGGCTGCGTGGGCGTCGGCCGACCTCACCGACGACGCGGCCACCGAGCGGGCCATCAAGGCATGCGCGACGCGCTTCGGACGGATCGACGGCCTGTTCTCGGTCGTGGGGGGGAGTGGCCGGCGCTTCGGAGACGGGCCCATCCACACGATGACCCGAGACGCGTGGGATCGGACGCTCGAGATGAACCTGACGTCACAGGCCCTGGTCTGTCGATCGGTGGTCGCGCGGATGCGGGCCCAGGATCCGAACGAAGCGGGGTCGCGCGGCGCCATCCTGCTGATGTCCAGCGTCATCGCCACGGATCCGGCGCCCGAGTTCTTTGCCACGCACGCCTATGCCGCCGCCAAAGGGGCGATCAACGCCCTCGCCACCACGATGGCGGCCGCGTACCTCCCGGACCGGATCCGGGTGAACGTCGTTGCCCCGGCGCTGACCGCCACGCCGATGGCCCAGCGAGCCGCGGATGACCCGGCGATCCAGGCCTACGCTGAGCGGAGGCAGCCCCTCGCCGGTTCGATGATGGATCCCGACGAGGTTGCCCACGCCGCCGTGTACCTGCTATCGGATGAGTCCCGCGCCGTCACGGGGCAGATCCTCAAGGTGGACGGGGGCTGGTCCGTAGCGTCCTTCCCGGCCCGGGCCGGGTCATGATGATCGGGCACCCGAGTCCCCCACCACAACGGACCGTCCGATGACGCCCGGCTGGGCCCACGGAGTCCCGCTCATCGCCGACGCCGACGTGTGCGTGGTCGGCTCCGGCTCGGCTGGGTCGATTGCCGCAATCGCCGCGGCTCGGGGTGGCGCCTCGGTCGTCCTCATCGAGCAGATGCCGTTCCTGGGCGGAACGAGCACTGCCGTCCTCGACACGATCTACGGGTTCTGGACGCCGGGCGAGGAGCCGATCAAGGTCGTGGGTGGGATCGCGGACGAGGTGGTGGCCGCGCTGCGCGCCCTCGGGCCGGTCCTCGAGCGACCGAATACGTACGGCGCGGGAACGGGCGTCACGTATGTGCCGGAGCATCTGAAGGTCGCGTGGGAGCGGTTGGTCGCCGATGCGGGGGTGCAGATCCTCCTCCATGCCACGCTCCAGGATGGGGAGGTGGTCGATGGCCGGGTCCGATCGATCCTCGTCGCCACGAAGGCTGGGCTCCGGCGGGTCGAGGCTCGCTCCTTCGTCGACGCCAGCGGCGATGCGGACCTGTGCGCGTTCGCCGGGTTCGGGTTCGAGATGGCCGGGGAGATCGATCCGGCGCAGACCCTGACGACCACGTTCCGGATGGCCAACGTGGATCGTGCCCGACGCCGGTCGATCTCGAAGGACGAGTTTCATGCGCTGATGGCCGAGGCCGCGAGCGACGGCTACGACCTGCCTCGACGCGAGGGCAGCGATCACGTGACGCCGATCGACGGTGTGACCGCGACGGTTATGACCCGCCTCGAACCAAACCGACGAGATGAGGCGGGACGGATCGTGAACACCACGGACCCCGTGTTCCTGGCCGAGGTCGAAATCGAGGGCCGGCGGCAGGCCCTTGAGTACGCCCGGTTCCTGGTGGATCGCGTGCCGGGCTACGAGGTGGCAGCGCTGGTCGCCCTCGGAGCCCGGATCGGCATCCGGGAGACGCGACGGGTCCATGGCGATGTCCGTCTGACCCGCGACGACGTCCTCGCGGCCCGCCAGTTCGACGATCAGATCGGGCTCTGCGGGGCACCGATCGAGGACCATCGGGCCGGACCGGACACGCGCTGGACCTATCTGCCGCCCGACTCGGCGGTCGGCATTCCGTTCCGATCCCTGGTCGTCCGGGATGCGCGCAACGTCCTGGTGGCCGGGCGCTGCTTTTCGGCAACCCACGATGCCCACGCGTCGGTTCGGTCGATGGCCCAGTGCATGGCCATGGGCCAGGCCGCGGGCTCGGCCGCCGCCCTCGCGGCAAGGACCGGGCCGGCCGACGGGGCGGTCCGGGCCGTGGCACCCGACGCGCTGCGCCGGACCCTGCTCGATGCCGGGGCGATTCTCGAGATCACGAGGAGAGCGGCGGCGTGAGCTTCGTCCGGACGGTCCTCGGGGACGTCGACCCGGCAACGCTCGGGATCACGTATGCCCACGAGCATCTCGTCATCGACGGTGGCGGGGCCGTTGCGATGTCGCCGGACTTCCTCCTCGTCGACGCAGACCGCCTGACCACGGAACTGCAGGCCGGGGCCCGGGCGGGCCTGAAGACCGTGGTGGACGCCATGCCGGCAGACTGCGGACGCAATCCGTCGTTGCTGGCCGAACTGTCCCGGCGCAGCGGGGTGCAGGTCATCGGCTCGACGGGGCTGCATCACGAGAAGTTCTATGGCCCGTGGCACTGGAGCCGGCGAGCGACCGACGAGGAGATCGCCGCGCTGTTCGTGGCCGACATCGTCGATGGCATCGACCAGCGGGACTACGGCGGGCCCATCGTCGAACGAACGGCCATCAGGGCCGGCCTGGTCAAGATCGCCGGCAGCACGGGCGGCCCGTCGGAGCGGGACGTGCCGATCTTCCGGGCGGCGGCCACGGCGCATCGCCTGGTGGGGGTGCCGGTGCACACGCATTGCGAGGCCGGTACGGGCGCGCTCGAGCAGGTGTCGATCCTCACGGGACTCGGCGTGCCGCCCGCTTGCATCTCCTTGAGCCACGTCGACAAGGTCGTCGATCGCGGGTACCAGCGAGCGATCTTCGAGACGGGCGCGTTCGTGGTCTACGATCAGGCCTTCCGGTGGGGCGATCGCGCCAATGGCACGCTCGCGCTGCTCGCCTGGGCGGCCGAGGACGGTCGGCTCGGCCAGGTGATGCTCGGCATGGATGCGGCGCGCCAGGGGTACTACGCGTCGTATGGCGGCGCGCCGGGCCTGCCGTTCCTGCTTCGCGGGTTCAGTGCATCGATGGCCGAGCGGGGCCTCGACGAGACCGCGCGATCGACGATCTTCGTCGGCAATCCGGCCCGCGCCTTCGCGTTTGCCGAACCGCAGCCATGAACCGCCATTTGAACAAGGCGCGTTTGGCGCGCCACCAGCGACCAGTCCGTATCGAGAAGGAGGCATCGTCATGAAGGGCCACGCCATCACCATGCTCGGGACCGGGCTGATCGGTGACTTCTACACCGCCACGCTTCATGGACAGCGCGGTCGGGACCGGGTCCAGGTGGTGTTCTCGCGGTCGGAGGACCGGGGCAGGGCCTTCCAGGCGCGCTGGGCCATCCCCGAGCACACGACCGACCTTCGCGCCGCCGTCGAGCATCGGGACACCGACGTCATCGTGGTCGGGCTGCCGAATTACCTGCACGAGGAAGCCGTCGGCCTGGCGGCCGCCGCTGGCAAGGCCGTCCTGTGCACCAAGCCGCTCGGCCGAACGGCCGAGGAAGCGCGGCGGATGCTCGAGATCGTGGAGAAGGCGGGCGTCTTCGGCGGCTACCTCGAGGACCTCTGCTATACGCCCAAGACCCTCAAGGCAGTCCGGTCGGTCGAAGGTGGCGCGATCGGCGACGTGACCTGGGTCCGCTCCCGCGAGACCCACCCGGGCCCGCACAGCGCCTGGTTCTGGGATGGGCGACTGACCGGCGGTGGCGCGATCATCGACCTCGGGTGCCACTGCATCGAGATCATCCGGAACTTCGTCGGCAAGGGCAATCGACCCGTCGAGGTGATGTGCACCACCGACACCCTGGTCCACCCAATCGACGACGAGGATAACGCGATCGCCCTGATCCGCTTCGAATCCGGGGCCATCGGCCAATTCGAGGTGAGCTGGACGTTCCGGGGCGGCATGGACCTCCGCGACGAGGTTGCCGGCACCCACGGCACGATCTGGCTCAACCATTTCCTCCGGACCGGGTTCGAGATGTTCAGTGCCGGGAGCGAGGGCGGCTACATCGCCGAGAAGGCGGAGACCTCGGCCGGCTGGCTGTTCCCGGTCGGCGACGAGGTCGCCGAGCTCGGCTACGTGAACATGTTCTCGGACATGTTCGACGCCATCGAGGAGGGCCGCGCGCCGCGCGAGACGTTCTACGACGGCTATGTCGTCAACGCGGTCATGGATGCGGCCTACGAATCGGCCCGGACGCGCGCCTGGGCACCGGTCGAGCTGGTCGAGTGGCGGGGCGGCGCGACGCCGCGGATCAAGAAGTCACCGGAAACTTTCGAGGGCCATACCGTCATCAAGCGAGAACTGCTCCCGGACGGTCGGACCAAGCTGATCCTGAAGGATCCCGCGACGGGCGATTTCAGCGACCGGGTCGTCGCCGCAGGCTAGAACCGTCCTCGGCCCGGCACGCGGCGGGCCCAGGTCTGGGCTGATCAGGCGACGCCCTCGACCTCGACCATGCCGGCCGGTGCTCCGGCCTCGATCCAGCGACCGATGACCTCCCGCGCAAACAGTTGATCGACGACCATCGACGATCCGCCGATCACGCCCGCCAGGCCCCCGAGGGACGAGCGTTGGATCAGGAGGTCCCGCGTCGCAAGCGGCAGTGAGCGTCGATCAACGGTCTCCCGGATCGACGCGAGCAGCAGATCGGGGCTGTTCGCCACACCCCCGCCGACGACGATCAATGACGGGTTGAAGAAGTTCACGATGCTGGCGAGCATCGCGCCGATGTGCCGGCCGGCCTGCTGAAGCAGCGCGATCGCCACAGGGTCCCCGGCTGCGGCCGCTCGCGCGACGTCCTCGGCGGTCACCCGGCCACGCTGGTCGAGCGCGATCGCGAGTCGGGCGGAGCGGCCGTCTCGAGCTGCCAGCTGCCCCGCCTGACCCAGGGCGCCACCGCCCGCAAGCGCCTCGAGACAACCGATGTTCCCGCATCGACAGACAACCGTCGGGTCCTCGACGACCTGGATGTGGCCAACGTCGCCGGCACTGCCCTGCGCCCCACGATGCAGGCTGCCGTCGGCGATGATGCCGGCCCCGATCCCGGTACCGATCTTGACGACCACCACGTCATCGTGGCCGGCTGCCACACCGGATCGCCACTCCCCGAGCGCAAGAACGTTGACGTCATAGTCGACCCAGACCGGTGCAGCGAAGCGGCTCACAAACCGTTCCCGGATCGGGTAGCCATCCCAGCCGGGCATGATCGGTGGGGAAATCGGTCGGCCTGTGGCGAACTCGACCGGCCCCGGAACCGCGATGCCGATCCCCCACAGCAGGCCCGGGATGCCCTGGGTCGTCGCGATCAACTGGTCGAAGAGTTCCTCGACTCGACCGAGGCTGACCTCCGGGCCGGATTCGATCGACGCCGGTTCGTCGCGATGGCTGAGAATCCGGCCGTCGAGCGTGGTGATGGCGACGTCGATGCTCGTCGCGCCGAGATCGGCCACCAGGAGGTGCCCGGCCTCGCCTCGAAACGTCAGCTGGCGCGGGGGCCGACCGCCCGTGGACGGCCCGAGGTCCCCCTCGGCCACGAGGCCGCGCTCGACCAGCTCGGCGACTCTGCCAGCGACGATCGCGCGGCCCAGGCCGGTTCGCTCCACGAGGTCCGACCGCGATCGAGAGCGCCCGAGCCGGATCTCGTCGAGGACGAGCACCAACGCATCGAGGGCCTCATCCGGCAGCGATCCGTACATGCTGCGATCATACGTCGATCACGCGTCCGAAGCCACTTATGCACTTGACGCGCTAAAGTATGATCCGTCTTTGGGCACGCACGACCTCCTGATCGCCGTGAACACGAGCCGGACTGCGGAGGCAGTCGTGGATCGGTCCGGGATGGGAACCCTTATAAATCTAGATCGTCTAGACCTTTCCAATCGAGCTCTCCATCGCACGCCCCAGCACAGGACAGGAGCCAGATGGTCAGGTTCGCCGACATCGGTGCCGCGGTCATTGGGACCGGGTTCATCGGGACCGTCCACGTCGAAGCCCTCCGCCGGATCGGCGTCGACGTGCGCGGCGTCCTGGGAAGCACGCCCGAGCGCGGCGCGGTCAGGGCCGAGGCGCTGAACGTGCGCCGGGCATACGGATCCCTTGACGACATCCTGATGGACCCATCCGTGCAGGTCGTGCACATCACCTCGCCCAACAACCTCCACGTCCCGCAGGCCGCGGCGATCCTGGCGGCAGGCAAGCACGTGGTGTGCGAGAAGCCCCTCGCAATGACCGCGGCGGAGTCGGCCGACCTGGTTCGCGTCGCGGAAGCGTCGGGCCTCGTGAACGCGGTGAACTTCAACATCCGCTTCTATCCCGTGCATCAGCACATGCGCGAGGTCGTCGCCGACGGCACCCTGGGGTCAGTCCGCCTGGTCACGGGCCGGTACTTCCAGGACTGGCTCCTCCACGATACCGACTGGAACTGGCGGCTCGAGCCGGACAAGGGCGGTGCCCTCCGGGCCGTTGGTGACATCGGGTCCCACTGGCTCGACCTGATGGCGTTCGTGACGGGTCAACCGATCGTCGCGGTGATGGCCGACCTGGCCACGTTCATCACCCAGCGCCAGGAACCGGTCGGCCCGGTCGAGACCTTCTCGACCCGTCGCTCCGGCGCCGCCCTTGAGCGCAACGTCGGAACCGAGGACGTCGCCACGATCCTGCTCCGGTTCGCGAACGGCGCCCGCGGATCGCTCGCCGTGTCGCAGATCAGCGCGGGTCGCAAGAACTCCCTTCAGTGGGAGATCGACGGATCCGACGGCGCCGCGGCCTGGGACTCGGAGACGCCGGACCACCTTTGGTTCGGGCATCGCGACCGTCCGAACGAGATCCTGCTGCGCAACCCGGCCCTGATGGGGCCGGCGGGACAGGCCGCGTCGGCCCTCCCGGGTGGCCACGTCGAGGGGTTCGGGGATACCTTCGGGGCGCTCTTCCGAGCCATCTATGCCGATGTGGTCGCCGGGCGACCCAACGCCGATCCA
>JANMPD010000204.1:0-7946 GCA_031369685.1 Chloroflexota bacterium
GTCAAGAACCTCGAGTCCAAGAAGGACGCCGATTACGCGAGCAATATCGACCTGCTCGTGACCGACGGCTGCCAGCAGATCACGACGGTCGGCTTCAACATGGGCGACATCACCAAGGTCAAGGCGGGCGAGAACTCGGACATCGCGTTCTCGATCGTCGACTACGCCTATGACCCGGCCATTGCCAACGTCACCGGCATCGTCTTCGCAACGGAGCAGGCGGGCATGCTCGCCGGTTACCTCGCGGCAGGCGTGTCGGCGACCGGAAAGATCGGGACCTATGGTGGTCTTCCGATCCCGCCGGTCACGGACTTCATGGACGGCCTGTACGCGGGCATCAAGTACTACAACCAGGAAAAGGGCAAGAACGTGACCCTCCTTGGCTGGACACCTGGTGTTGGAACGGCCGCCGGAACGGGCGTCTTCGCTCCCGCCGACAACCCCTGGAGTAATACCGACTTCGGTAACAACCAGGCCAAGGCGTTCTTCCAGGAAGGCGCGGATATCGTCCTCCCGGTCGCGGGTGGCACCGGTATCGGTACCTTCACCGCAGCGAAGCAGGCTCAGGGCGAGGGCAAGAAGGTCTACGCCATCGGCGTCGACACCGATCAGTACCTCACCGCTCCCGGCTTCGAGGGCGTCATCCTCACCTCGATCCAGAAGGTCATCGACAAGGCTGTTTCGGACGCGATCAAGCTCGCGCACGATGGCGGCCTCGGTGGCACGAACTACGTCGGGACCCTCGAGAATGGTGGAGTCGGGATTTCCCCGTTCCACGATCTCGCGAGCCTGGTGTCGGCCGATCTCAGCGCAGGGCTCGAAGCTCTGAAGGCGAAGATCATCGACGGCAGCGTCAAGGTCGCCGACTACAAGAACTAGGACTCCGTCCTCTCTTGGTCAGCAAGCTCCCTCGGCGTCATTGACGCCGAGGGAGCAATGCAATCCGGCGTATTTCACCGCCAGCGCCCTCTCCCCGTCGCGCTCCTGAGTCCCACTTCCGCAGCTCGAGGTTGGCCCGACCGATGCGCTTGCGACTCGACGGCATCACGAAGCAGTTTCCCGGCGTCCTCGCCAACGATCACGTCAGCATCGAGGTGGATCGCGGCGAGATCCTGGCCCTTCTCGGAGAGAACGGTGCCGGCAAGACAACCCTGATGAATATCCTGTCGGGCCTGTACCGGCCGGATGCGGGACAGATCGTCGTCGATGACACGGTTCGGGCATTCCGTGATCCGGCCGAAGCGATCGCAGCCGGCATCGGCATGGTTCACCAGCATTTCATGCTCGTCCCGATCTTCGATGTCACTGATTCCGTGACCCTCGGATCCGAGGTGACGCGCGGCCCGTTCGGTGTCATCGATCGGCCGGCAGCCAGGGCCAGGATCGTCGAACTGTCCGAGACCTACGGGCTCGATGTCGACCCCGATGCCATGATCGAAGACCTCCCCGTGGGAGTCCGCCAGCGGGTGGAGATTCTCAAGGCCCTCTACCGGCGCTCGGACATCCTCGTCCTCGATGAGCCGTCCGCGGTCCTGACACCACAGGAGACCGATGAACTGTTCGTTATCATCCGGAGCCTCGCGAAGGCCGGGACCGCGATCATCTTCATCTCGCACAAGCTGAACGAAGTCCTCGAGATCGCCGACCGGATCACCGTCCTGCGCTTGGGGAAAGTCGTCGGCACGGTCGTTCCCGCCGAAACGACGCAGTCGGCGCTCGCGGAGATGATGGTCGGACGGCAGGTCCAGCTCACCGTCGAGCGCAAGGATGCCGCTCGAGGAGTAGTTGTACTCGCGGTCAATGGACTCCAGGTCCGCGACGATCGAGGCGAGATCACGGTCAAGCACCTGGATCTCGAGGTCCACGCTGGCGAGATCGTCGCTGTCGCCGGCGTCCAGGGCAACGGCCAGACCGAGTTCGTCGAGGCGCTGACAGGCCTCCGGGCCATTGATGCCGGCACGGTCAAGGTCGATGGCGTGGCCATTCCGTCAGACCCACGCGCCATTGCCGATCTCGGGGTCGCACACATTCCTGAGGATCGCCTCCGCGACGGCCTGGTCAAGGGCTTCACGGTCGCGGAGAACTACGTCCTCGATGCCTACCATCGCGAACCGTACTCGAGCGGCATTCGGTTTCATCGAGATGCCGTCGCAGCTGCCGCGACACAGGCGGTTGCCGATTTCGACATTCGGACACCGTCGATCGCCACCGATGTCGGCTCACTGTCCGGTGGCAATCAGCAGAAGGTCATTGTCGCCCGTGAATTCGGACGCGAGGTCAAGCTCGTCATCGCGTCCCAGCCGACGCGGGGTCTCGATGTTGGTTCGATCGAGTACATCCATCGGCGAATCGTCGAGCAGCGGGATGCGGGCGTCGCGATCCTCATCGTAAGCACCGAGCTGGATGAGGTCCTCGCCCTCGGGGATCGCGTAGCCGTGATGTACGACGGCGAAATCGTCGGCATCCTGCCGGCTGCAGAAGCAACCCGTGAGCGCGTCGGCCTCCTGATGGGCGGCGTCCGATGACCGGGTTCCGGCGCGCGATCAGCGAGCGCGTGCCCGGTTGGCTGATCTGGCCGATCCTGGGACTCCTGATCGTTCTGCTGCTGCCGGTGTCGTTGGTCGGGGGATTGACAGCGCTCGTGATCAGTGGCGCAATAGTCCTCGGCGTTCGACGGACCGAACTCGGCCGCCAGTTCACCGATCGCCTGAAGTTGCCGGTCCTGGCCATCCTGTCGGCGTTCATCGTTGGCGGGATCGTCCTGATCCTGTCGGATCTGGAGTTCTATTCGAAGTTCGCCGCCGACCCGGGAGGGACCCTTTTCGCGAGCTTCCAGCGGGTTGGTCTCGCGTACTGGGAGCTGCTGAAGGGCGCATTTGGCGATCCGGGCAAACTCACGACGGCCCTGGCGTCGGGGCAGCCCAACAAGATCGGCATCGCCCTGCGGCCGATCAGCGAGACATTCCTTGCGACGACACCGCTGATCCTCGCGGGACTCGGCGTTGCCGTGGCGTTCCGATCGGGCGTCTTCAACATCGGCGCCGAAGGCCAGCTCAAGATCGGTGCGATGTTCGCGGTCTGGGTCGGGATCTGGATCCCGGCGCCGGGCCCATTCCACATCCTCCTCGCACTCATCGCCGGGATCGTGGGCGGAGCCCTGTGGGGGTTCATTCCCGGCATCCTCAAGGCCAAGACCGGCGCCCATGAAGTGATTACGACGATCATGCTCAATGCCATCGCACAGCAGATCATGCTGGCGTTGCTCCTGTCGCCCGTCCTCCAGCCGGTCGGCGGAACCACGCCCATCAGCATGCCGATTCAGGAGTCCGCCCAACTTCCGCTGCTCCTCGATCTCCCGAAGCTGCGTGTCCACTACGGGCTGGTGATCGCGCTGATCGCGGCAGCCTGGACGTCGTGGCTCATGTTCCGAACCACGAAGGGGTTTGAATTCCGGGCCGCGGGACTCAACCCACGCGCGGCCGGGTACGCCGGCATGCACGCTGGTCGGACCATCGTCCTGGCCATGATCGTGTCCGGCGGACTCGCGGGCTTGGCCGGCGCCAGCGAAGTCCTCGGAACGACGCACTACCTGTCACCGACCATCAGCCCCGGCTACGGCTGGGACGCCATCTCGCTCGCCCTGTTGGGCGGAACGAGACCTGGTGGCGTCGTCGTTGCAGCGCTCCTCTTCGGAGCGCTCCGAGCCGGGGGGCCGGGTATGGCGCTTGCAACCGGTGTTCCGATCGACCTGCTCGCCTTCATCTCCGCCCTCGTGATCATGTTCGTGGCCGCCCCGCGGCTCGTCCGTGAGATCTACCGCGTGAAGCTCAACGCCACGACGCCGAGTACGCCGCGGCCACAGGAGACACCGACGTGAGCAGCGCGCCGATGACGACGACGATGCCGCTCCTCTCGGCTGCCGAACGGAGAGCGCGCAACAACGGGCTCGTGCGGGCCGGTACGTACGCGGTCGCGGGACTCCTCGCCCTGTGGGTGGGTCTCCTCCGCGTTCCCGGGGACCAACTCACGGTCTACAAGCTCGTGTTCGAGGAATCGGTCGTCCGCGTTCCAGAGCTGTCGCTTCCGGTCGGGATGACCTATGCGGCCGCTGGTGTGATCAGCTTGTTCATGGCGGCTCTCCAGTTCCGGGCGCCTTCAGGCGACGGTTGGCGCCGCCTCATGGCAGTGACCATCTTCGCGCTGGTCTTTGCGGTCCTGACCGGCATCCTCGGCGGCAAGGAGCCAAGCCTCGTCGGCCTGACCTCGGCGATGGTGTCGTTTGCCCTGCCGATCGTCTTTGCCGGTCTCGCAGCCGTCCTGTGCGAGCGATCCGGCGTCATGAACATCGGCATCGAGGGAATCATCCTGCTCGGAGCGTGCGCGACGTCGATCGGTGGGTCGCTGCTCGGGAGCCCGCTGGCCGGCATCGGCATCGGCGTGATTTCGGGGGCGCTGCTCGGACTCCTCCTGGCGATCCTGAGCATTCGATACCATGTCGATCAGGTCATCGCCGGCACCGTATTGAACCTCGCAGCCGCCGGGATCACGACGTTCCTGTACACCCGCATCCTCCAGGTCAAGCCAGAACTCAACCAGCCGGGGCTGGTGGGCTCGACGCCGATCCCGATCCTGTCCGAGATCCCGATCATCGGGCCGACCTTCTTCAATGGCTCCTTCTTCCTGTACGCGGGTTACTTCCTCATCGTCGTGATGCAGCTTGCGATCTACCGAACGCGCTGGGGCCTTCGCCTGCGCGCCGTCGGCGAAAACCCCAAGGCAGCCGGAACGATCGGGATCGATGTCCTCAAGATCCGCTATCGAGCCCTCGCCGCCGGTGGCGCGGTGGCCGGATTTGCCGGGGCCTACCTGGTCGTCGTCTCGACCGGCTCGTTTCAGATCGGCATGTCGGCCGGCATCGGATTCATCGGCATCGCAGCGATGATCTTCGGTGGCTGGAATCCCGTCGGCGTCGCGGGTGCAGCGCTCGTCTTCGGGTTTGCCCGGTCGGCGGAATCGCGACTCGGGACGGTCGGGGTGGACATTCCGACGGTGTTCCTGAGCATCCTTCCGTACGTCGTGACGATCATCGTCGTCGCCGGCCTCGTTGGACGGGTCCGTGGTCCAGCCGCCGCCGGCCAGCCGTACGAGCAGTCCTGACGGTCGCATGGCCCGATCCGGATTCGGCGACTTCGAACACGGAGCGGTGCCAACGTTCTACGCAGCTCCGCCCGTGCCGCGGACGGCGCCGATCGGAACCGTGGCCCGCCCGCTCCCGCTGATCATCGACAGCGACCCGGGTCTCGATGACGCCCTGGCTATCGGCCTGGCCATCGCTCGCCCAGAGCTGTTCCTCCTGGCGGTAACCACGGTCAGTGGCAATGCCGACGTCCGCCACTGCACCGAAAACGCACTTCGGCTGCTGCATGCATTCGGACGGAGCGACGTTCCCGTTGCCGAGGGCTCGGAAGGTCCGTTATCGGGTGAGGTCGTTCGCGCGACGGCCATCCACGGCGAGGGCGGGATCGGCCGGACGACGCTGCCGACGTCGCCGGTCGGGGTCCACCCCGATGGCGCTGTGGCGCTCATGGCGCGACTCCTGAGAGACTCCCCGGTACCCGTCGCGATCGCTCCCATCGGTCCGCTGACGAACATCGCCCTGTTGCTTCGCCTCCACCCCGGGCTGGCCGCCAAGATCGCGCACCTGTCGATCATGGGTGGGTCCATCGGGGAAGGAAACACGACGGCCTCGGCGGAGTTCAACATCTACGCGGACCCCGAGGCGGCCGATATCGTGTTCCGATCCGGTGTCCCGATCACGATGATGGGTCTCGACGTCACGCATCAAGCCACCCTCGACGCGGCGGCCTCGCGGCGGATCGGCGGGGCGGGGACTGCGTCGGGTCGGATTGCCGCCGAACTCGTCGATTACGCCATCGAGCGGGTCGGGCAGTGGTACGGCGGGACGACGACCGCGATCCACGATGCCGTCGCGGTGGCGCACCTCGCGATCCCGGATCTCGTGTCGGTTGCGTCGTACAACGTACGCGTGGACACGTCCGATGGACCGGCCCGCGGCCGAACGGTCTGTGAGGGGCTGTCGTTCCGGCAGGAGCGGTACGGCCTCGTCGCGAACGCGGAGGTTGGCATCCGGATCGATTCGGGGCGCTTCGAAGACCTCCTCGTGGATGCCTTCGCCAGCCTGCCCTGAGCGAGCGTCGGGGGATGCCATGGTACGCGCGACATTCGCCATCCTCGGACTCATGGCGGCGATCCTCGCCGGTTGCGCGGCGTCGACGAGCGGAAGCGCGTCCGAGCTGCCGAGGGGGTCGCCAGCCTCGGCCCAACCTGGTCCCGTGACGAGCCCCCAGACCCACCTGCGCTACGTGGCGCTGGGGGACTCGTACACGATCGGAACGTCGGTCTCGGTCGATGTCCGCTGGCCGAACCAGCTCGTTGCGGCGCTCGCCGGCGGCCCGATCGTCCTCGATCTGACGGCGAATCTCGGTGTCAACGGGTACACGTCAAGGGACGTGATCGACGTCGAGCTGCCCCGTCTTGCGTCCCTCCGCCCTGAGTTCGTCACGCTCCTTATCGGGGTCAACGACGTGGTCCAGGGTGTCCCGGCCGAGATCTATCGCGCGAACATCGTGCGCATCCTCGACGACCTCGTTGCTCGGGTGGGCGCAGACCATGTTCTCGTCGTCACAACGCCCGACTACACGGTCACACCTTCGGGCTCCGACTATGGCAATCCGGCTCAGCAGGCCGCAGGAATCCGGGAGAACAACACGATTCTCACGACCCTCGCGACGGCGCGAGGGATCATTGCCGTGGATATCTACGACATTTCACTCGGCGCCGGTTCGGACCGCTCCCTGGTGGCGGACGACGGCCTGCATCCGAGCGGCATCCAGTATGCGCGCTGGGTCGAGCGCATCGCCCCTGCGACGCGTGGGCTCCTGGCAACCCCGGCGTTGCAACCGTGACGGCCATCCCGGTCCCCGAGGGCGCCGGAGCGGCGCCCGTCGCGGCGGCGTGCACGAAGCGTTGGAGAGAGGTCGACAGCGGCTGATCGGCCGGAGGTCCGTCGCACCGATCGCGGCGGCAGGACGCGCCTACCTGTCCCGCCGAGCCGCGATGGCGAAGGCGAGGAAGTAGCCGTCGAGCAACTCGGGGGTGGACCCGTACAGGTTGTCTCCGACGAGGAAGTCGCAGACGACCTCGCGCGTGCGCGCGATCTCACGCAGGCGAAGACCCCGCCATCGAGGGTCCGCGAGGGTAAGGTCGAGCAGCTCCAGCGCTCGATCGAAGGCCGCTTCGAATCGACTCTGGTCGCCTTCCTGCCTGGCACGGACTGCGCGGCCGACGTCTGCGCCAGCGTTGCCGAGCTGCTCCGCGAGCGTGAGCGTCCACCAGCGACCGCTCGCCAGGCCAGCGTGCATCGTCATCGGACCACCACTCGCGCGACGACTCGAGGTTACCGTCGCGCGCACTGCCGCGTCATCGACCGAGCGCGTGCGGTTGCCCTGCCTCGGGCGGATGTTGATAACGGAGTCGAACTCGATGAACCTGGGTGTGCCGAACTGTGCCGGGTAGAGGTTGATCCCCCAGAGACTGGGCTGCGGCGAGCCTTCGTCGAGGAGTAGCGCCTCCTCATCGGCGTGCATCTCACCTCCGACCGCCATGATGCCCTGCTCGATGTCCACTACCGCCTTCACGAGGGTCCCGAACATGCCCTCGGCCATCCGCTCGAGCGTGGACAGAGCGATGGTCTCACGAACGATCTGCATCCCGGGCGTGGGCGTCTCATCGGTCGACGTGACTTCATGCAGCGTCGGCTCCAGCCCATCCGTCGTTCCCATTGGCCGAGCGTATCGGTAACGACGCTGGGAGTCCACCATTCGTGGCTCGTGGCTCGTGGCTCGTGGCGACACGGATGAGCGGTC
>JANMPD010000289.1:0-10761 GCA_031369685.1 Chloroflexota bacterium
GAGGGCGCGAGGGCGCGAAGTCGTTGCGCGAGCGGTCCGAGGCCGCCGTCCAGGAGCTCAGCCTCGATCTTCGCTCGGATCGTGGGATCGGACGGCAGCGCTTCCGTGTCGATGCCGCGCGCGATGGCCCGAAGGTATAGACCGGTGCCGCCGACGAGGATCGCGATCCCTCCGGCCGCTGCGATCCGCGGCAGGACCGTCGCAGCGTGGTCGTTGAAGTCCGCGATGGAGAACGGCTGGTCCGGGTCCACGAGGTCGAGCCCGTGATGCGGGACACCCTGGCGTTCCTGGACCGTGACCTTGGCAGTGCCGATGTCGAGGCCGGTAAAGACCTGCCGCGAATCCGCGGAGATGATCTCCGCCGGGATCCCATCCGCCCGAAGCGCCATGGCGGTGCGAACGGCCAGACCCGTCTTGCCGGTCGCAGTGGCGCCGGCGATGACGAGCAGGGGCGGCGCGGGAGTCACCCGACCGCGGTGCCCCGAAGCGCGTATGGCCCGGCGTGCTCGATCCTGACACCGACCAGTGAGCCGACCCAGGTCGCGTCGCCGGCCAGGTGGACCAGCCTGTTGCCGCGGCTGCGCCCCGACAGGGCCACCTGTCCAGGACCGGGCCGAACCCCGCGCGGCTCGCTCCCCTCCCCGCCCACCGCGGGCTCCTCGTGTTCGTGCGAGCGCTCGCGCGCCATCGTCTCGACGAGCACCTCGACCTCGCGCCCCAGCCAGCGCTGGTTGCGCTCCAGTCCGATCGGCTCCTGGATCGCGAGCAGCGTGTTGAGGCGGCGGCGCTTGTCGGCTGCCGGAATGTCGTCGGCGAGGTGGGTCGCCGGCGTTCCGGGTCGCTCCGAGTACGCGGCCGCGAAGATCTGGTCGTACCGAACGAGCTGAAGGAACGCGAGGGTCTTCTCGAACTGCGCCTCGGTCTCGCCGCAGAAACCGACGATGACGTCGGTGCTCACCGTGATATCCGGCACGGCCGCGCGGATCCGATCGAGCCGCTCGAGGTAGTGCCCCGTCGAATACTGGCGGCCCATCCGATGCAGGACCTCGTCATCGCCCGATTGCACGGGCAGGTGGAGCGACTCACACAGGGACGGGCACTCGGCCATGGCATCGATCAAACGGTCGGACAGGTCCCAGGGATGCGAGGTGATGAACCGGAGCCTTGGGATGGCCGGGACCCCATCCGACGTTCGGACGCCGTCGATCGCCCGGATGAGCTCCGCGAGATCGGGCTTCGATCCGAGATCCAGGCGACGGCCGGCCCATCGTTCGGTCCGGATGTGGCCGAAACGGGGATCCGGGACCAGATCATGGCCGTAGGAGTTGACGTTCTGCCCGAGCAGGGTGACTTCCTTGAAACCCGACGCCGCGATCGATCGCGCCTCGGCGACGATCTCGTCGAAGGGCCGGCTGCGCTCGGGGCCGCGGCTGAACGGCACGATGCAATAGGTGCAGGTCTTGTCGCAGCCGTAGATGATCGGCAGCCAGGCGGAAACGCTCGAGGACCGCTGGACCGTGCCCGCTTCGACGGCGGCCGCACGCGTCGTCGCGAGATGGTCGGCGACGCCGACAACGGTTCGTCCGACGACGGTGGTGGCACCCACGACGCCGATGGGTGCCTGCGCCGACGCCAGACCCAGCCGATCCAGGAGTTCCGGCTCCTGATCCGGGCGGAGGAAGAGATCCACCGCCGGGTAGCGCCGCTCAAGGCCGTCCCGGTCCCGCTCGCGTACCGCGCAACCGGTGAGGACCACGCGCATCGAGGCGTTCGCATCCTTGAGGCGCTGAAGATGGCCCTGCCGTCCGATCACCTTCTGCTCGGCCAATTCCCGGATCGCGCAGGTATTGATCACGACGAGATCGGCCTCGTCCATCGTCGGGGATTCGATTGCGCCCGCAGTGAGCAAGCGGCCGGCCATTTCCTCCGAATCGCTCCGGTTCATCTGGCAGCCGAGGGTCCAGACGTAAAAGCGCGGCAAGGCCCGCGGTTCCGGGCGGAACTCGCCGAGCCGCTCGTCCGCTGGACCGGCGCTCGTCCGGCGTTCCGTCGCGGGCGGCGGCGCGAGCTCCAGGATCGGCAGGGCCGCCCGTCCCGGGCGCAGATAGTCCATGACCTGGAGACGATACCCTGTCGCGATGGAATTGCTTACCCGGCCCGAGACGTGGATCGCCCTGCTCACCCTCACGGTCCTCGAGATCGTGCTCGGCATCGACAACATCGTGTTCATCTCGATCCTCACGGACAAGCTCCCGACGCATCAGCAGGAGCGCGCCCGGACGATCGGCCTGGGTCTTGCGATGGGGATGCGCATCCTCCTCCTCCTGACGATCTCATGGGTCATCGGCCTGACCGCTCCACTGTTCACGGCCCTCGGCCAGGAATTCTCCGGTCGAGACCTGATCCTCATCGGCGGCGGCCTGTTCCTCCTCGCCAAGGCGACGCTCGAGATCCACGAGTCACTTGAGGGAGAGGACGCCCACCAGGTTGCACGCGGCAGTGCCTCATTCCGATCCGTGCTCGTCCAGATCGTCTTGCTCGATGCGGTCTTCTCGCTGGATTCGGTCATCACGGCGGTCGGCATGGCCGACGAGATCCTGGTCATGATCGCAGCGGTCGTCATCGCGATCGGGGTCATGCTCGTAGCCGCTGGACCCCTGGCCCTGTTCGTGTCCCGCCACCCCACCGTGAAGATGCTCGCCCTGAGCTTCCTCTTGCTGATCGGAATGTCGCTGGTGGGCGATGGCCTTGACCTGCACATCCCGAAGGGCTACGTCTACTTCGCGATGGGCTTCTCGGTCTTCGTGGAGATGCTCAACCTGCGGCTGCGGCGACGTCAGCCGGCGATCCACCTGCGACCGACATTCCTCAAGGAGCGTGTCATTGCGGAGCCAGGTACGGAGGGACCCGCCCCGCCATCTCGCGATTGACCCGTCTCGGGTCAGCGCCCAAGCACGGCTCGAATGCGGGCGCCGATCTCGCGTGGTACGTCGAGTCGAGCGTGCGCCTCGGCGTAGGTTTCCTGGTCGCCGTGGTAGTCGCTGCCGCCCGTCGGAACGAGACTCGTGACCTTCGCCACCGCTTCCATCGAGCGGACGATGACCGCATCGAAGGACCGGTAGTAGACCTCAAGGCCGCCGAGCCCCGCTTCCTGAAGCTCTCGGAGCACGTCCATGCGAACGGGTGCCTCCGAGAAGTGCGCGAGCGACGCCAGTCCACCGGCCGCACGAATCGCCTTGATCGCTTCGATCGGACCGAGGCCTTCGCGCGGTACGTAGCCCGCCCGACCATTGGCGAGATACCGCTCGAAGGCGTCCTCGATGCTGACGACATAGCCCTTGGCGATCATCGCGCGCGCCACGCGGGGACGCCCGAGCGCATCGTCGTCGCCGGTCATCGGGAGGGCGGCGAGCGCATCGTCGATCGGCAACCCGAGGTCCGCGAGGCGCGCGACCATGGCCACGAATCGAACCCGGCGGCGCTCCCGCTGCAGTTCCAGGGTGGCTTCGAGCTCATCGTCATCAAGGTCGACGCCCAGGCCCAGGACGTGGACCTCGCTCTCCATGAGCTCGGGGCGATCGCGGACGACGGCATTGAGTTCGATACCCGGCAGGAGTTCGAGGCCGGCGGGCACGGCGCCGGCTGCGACGACCTCGCGCACGCCCGCCAGCGTGTCGTGGTCCGTGATGGCCAGGAGCCGAACGCCGGCGGCCGCGGCAGCTGCCACGAGATCGGCCGGCTCGAGAAGGCCGTCGGATCGGGCCGTGTGCGTGTGCAGATCGATGGTCGACGGCGCCGAGGGCGTCACGCCCCCATGCCACGGATCGTGGCGCTTTCGACGAGCTGCCACGCTCAGGCCTCGAACAGGCGGGTGACCCGCTCCATCGCGATAGCGCGCCCCGTGGCCGGATCCACGTCGATCTGGAGCGCATTCATGATCACGGTCCCCTCCCCGACCGCGAACCGGGTCGGCAGGGCGTTGATGAACCGCGGCAGGACCGTCCTGGGATCGAACCCGATGACGCTCCAAATGGGTCCTGTCATCCCGAGGTCCGTCTGGTAGGCGGTGCCGCCGGGCAGGATCCGCTCATCGCCGGTGACCACGTGGGTGTGGGTGCCGACGACCACCGACACGCGACCGTCCAGATACAGGCCCAACGCGTTCTTCTCCGAGGTGATTTCGCAGTGGAAGTCCACCAGCCGAACGGGCGGCAGGGCTTCAGACGCCTCGTTGAACAGCCGATCGGCTTCCGTGAACGGGTTGTCGATGGGCTGCATGAACGTCCGGCCCTGGAGGTTGATCACCGCGAGATCCGTCCCGTCGAGGGCCTGGTAGACGCCCCAGCCACGCCCGGGCACGTCGTGCGTGCCGTAGTTGAGCGGGCGGAGGATCCGGTCGTTCTTCTCGAGCGATTCGTAGATCTCGCGCTTGTCCCAGATGTGGTTCCCGGATGTGATCACATCGACACCATGGGTCAGCAGCGCGGCCGCGGTCGAATCCGTGAGGCCCATTCCGCCCGCGAGGTTCTCGCCGTTCGCGGTCACGAAGTCGATGCCGCGTTCCTCGCGGATCCCGGGCAGGAGCGCCTCGATCGCCAGGCGTCCCGGCTTGCCGATGACGTCGCCGATCATCAGGATCCGGCACGCGTTGGGCGGCCTCGGAGCATCGCCGTTGGGCGGATTGCCGAGGCGAACGCATCCAGCCGTGCCGCTTTGCGCGTCTACTTCGCGTACTCCACGGCTCGCGTCTCGCGGATGACCGTGACCTTGATCTGGCCCGGGTAGGTCAGCTGCTCCTCGATCTTCTTGACGATGTCGCGCGCGAGTCGCGTGGCGGTCAGGTCATCGATTTCCTCGGGCCGAACCAGGATGCGAACCTCACGACCCGCCTGGACGGCAAAGGACTTCTCGACGCCGCTGAACGATTCAGCGATGCCCTGGAGATCCTCGAGCCGCTTGATGTAGGTATCCATCGTCTCGCCGCGGGCGCCCGGGCGCGATGCGGAGATCGCATCGGATACCTGGACGATCGGGGCCTCGAGGCAGGCGTACTCGACTTCCTGGTGGTGGGCGGCGATCACATTGACGACCCTCGGCGGGAGATCTGCCTTCAGCGCGATGGCGGCGCCGATGGCCGCGTGGGGACCCTCGACTTCGTGGTCGACGGCCTTGCCGATATCGTGGAGCAGGCCGCCCATCTTGGCGATCATGATGTCCCCGCCGAGCTCCGCGGCGATGACCGACGCGAGGGCACTCGTCTCGACCGAGTGCAGGAGCACGTTCTGGCCGTAGCTCGTCCGGTACTTCAGCCGGCCCAGCAGCTTGACGACATCGGCCGGCAGGCCCGGAACGCCGGCATCGTAGGCAGCCTGCTCGCCAGCCTGGCGAATGATGGTGTCGACCTCGGCCCGGGCCTTGGCCACGACTTCCTCGATTCGGCCGGGATGGATGCGCCCGTCGCCCATGAGCTTCATGAGCGATACGCGGGCGATCTCGCGGCGCACCGGGTCGAACCCGGACAGCACCACGGTTTCGGGCGTGTCGTCGATGATCAGGTCGACACCCGTGGCCTGCTCGAGGGCCCGGATGTTGCGCCCCTCACGGCCGATGATCCGGCCCTTCATCTCATCGCTCGGTAGGTGCACGACCGTCACGGTGTGCTCGGCGGTGTGGTCCGCAGCGACGCGCTGCATCGCAGTCACGATGATGTCGCGTGCCTTGTCGTTGGCCTCGTCGCGGGCGCGGCGCTCGATCGCTCGCGCGATCTTGACCGCATCGTGCTCGGCTTCCTCTCGGACCGCCTCGATGAGCATCGCCTTCGCATCATCGGCGGCGAGCCCGCTGACCTTCTCGAGGGCCATGACGCGCTCGGCATTCAGCCGACCGAGGTCTTCTCGCTGCCGCTCGAGGTCCAGTTCACGCTCCAGCAACTTCCGATCGCGCTGTTCGAGCATGTCGGTCCGCTGGTCGAGTTGCTCGTCCCGGGCGGTCAGGCGCCGCTCGATGGAGGCCAGCTCGCTCCGGCGCGACCGGGCTTCCTCCTCGGCTTCCCGGAGCAGGCGAATCTTCTCTTCCTTGGCCTCGAGGATGAGGTCCTTCTGCTGGGTTCGAGCGTCGGCGACGATCCGCGCGGCTTTTTCCTGGGCGACCTTGACCGACCGGTTTGCCCATCGGCTTCGTGCCACGAAACCAACGGCCATACCAACGGCCAGCGCCACGAGGGCGACGGGCACAAGGTATTCCATCTGTTCCTCCCATCCGGCCGATCCGGCCGGACGCGTGTCGTTCGTTGCAACGATCGCCGGGATGGAGTGACTCCCCGGGCCCCCGCGAGCGTTCCGCGTAGCCTACTACGCGGAGCGCGGCTCGCCAAAGTTGCGCCTGCCGACCGGCTATTGACCTACGACCCCGAGCCGGCGTCCTTTCGCCGGCCATCGCGTGCGACCATGGGCCTATGCAACGATCCACCGACATCCTCGTGGTCGGGGCCGGCCAGGCTGGCCTGGTGATGAGTCGCCTGCTCAGCGACGCCGGCCGGGAACACGTCGTCCTGGAGCGGCGGTCGACCCTTGGCGGCGGCTGGCAGGATCGGTGGGACGGGTTTCGGCTCGTCTCGCCGAACTGGACCGTCTCCATGCCGGGTCATCCGTACGCCGGCTCCGAGCCTGACGGCTTCATGCCCCGCGATGAGCTGGTGCGCCACTTCCGTGACTACGCGACGGCAATCGACGCGCCTGTCGAGCTGGAGACGGACGTGACCGGCGTCGATGGCATTGATGCCGGAGCCATGCGCTTCGAGGTCGCGACGAATCGCGGTGTGGTTCGTGCCCGAACAGTCGTCGTGGCCGGTGGGCCGTTCCAGGCGGCGCACATCCCGCCGATTTCGGCCGGGCTGTCACCGGAAATCCTGAGCCTCCACGTTCACCAATACCGCAACCCGGCGGCGCTGCCACCCGGGGGCGTGCTCCTCGTGGGGTCCGGCCAGTCGGGCGTGCAGCTGGCCGAGGAACTCGCCGGCGCCGGGCGGACCGTGACCGTGTCTGTCGGGCACTGCGGCCGCGTTCCCCGCCGCTACCGCGCAAAGGACATCTTCTGGTGGTATCGCGAGCTCGGCACACGCGGCGCCAGCGTCGGGACGCCCTTGCCAACGGCCGATGGGCTGCCGTCACCGGCCGCGCGGTTTGCCTGCAACCCGCAGCTATCCGGGCACGGCGGCGGTCATGACACGAACCTTCGTCGCATGGCCGCCGACGGGATCCGGTTGATCGGTCGGCTCGAAGCGCTGGATGGAACGATGGCGCGTATGCGGCCCGATCTGAATGACAACCTGCGCTTTGCCGACACGTTCTTCGAAGAACGATTCCGATCCGGGTGCGACCTGTACGCCGAGCGAATGGGCATCAACCTGCCGCTCGCCGAGTCGGAGCTGTTCGCCTACGAGGTGCCTGAGGTCGAAGAACTCGATCTGGCGGCTGAAGGTATCGCCACGGTCCTGTGGACGAGCGGCTATCGACCGTCGCTCGGCTGGATCCACCTTCCGGTCCTCGACGACTACGGCCTGCCCCGCCAGACCGGCGGTCAATCCGTGGTTCCCGGACTTGCCTTCATCGGGACGCCCTGGCTGGTCGACATGGGGTCGGCCAACCTGATCGGCCTCGTGCGCGATGCGGAGGCCCTCGCGCCGCTGCTCTGACGGCAGCGTCGGTCAGTTCTGACGGCAGCGTCGGTCAGTCGTCGTCCGGCAAGATCTCGGTCCCCTCGCCCATCTCGCTCGCGAACGACGCCGCCACGGAGCGCGCCGTCTCGGGATCGAAGCCACGACGCGCAAGCAGGGAGTAGGCGCGCTGTCGACGGGAGTTCGGGTCGGTGATGCGGGCAAGGGTCCGGGCATGACGCCCGACAAGACGCAGCGCGGCCGTGTGATCCGGCGGCGCTCCCGAGCCATCCGTCGACTCGTCCCGTTCTGTCAGGACTCCGGCGATTGTTTCACGCGCGATCCCCTTCACCGCCAGCTCCTGGCGCAAGGCCCGCTGGCCGCGTGGATGCGCCCTGTCACGGGATTCCACCCACGCTCGCGCGAATGCCTCATCGTCGAGCATGCCGAGCTCGGTCAGTCGCTCGATCGCCGCCGCGACGAGATCCTCGCGATAACCGACGCGGGTCAGCCTGCGACGAACCTCGCCGACCGAGCGTTGCCGCGGCTCCAGGAATCGGAGCGCCGCGTCGAGCACGACCGAGGGCTCATCGACGGCACCAAGGCGCTCGCGCTTCTCCGCGAACCCTTCCCGCCGTCGACGATCAGCCACCCGCTACTCGGCTTCCGAAATGCCCTCGACCGGGATCGGCACCGTGTCCACCGCCGCGCGGATCTTGGCCTCGATCTCGGCGGCAATCGCGCCATTGACCTTCAGGAAGTCCTTGGACGCCTCGCGACCCTGGCCAAGGCGGGTCTCGGCGTAGGTGAACCACGAGCCGGTCTTCTCGACCACATCCATCGCCACGCCGACATCGAGCAGGCCGCCCTCCTTGGACACGCCCTCTCCGTACATCACGTCGAATTCCGCGACGCGGAACGGCGGCGCAACCTTGTTCTTGACGACCTTGACGCGCACTCGGTTGCCGATCGCATCCGTCCCGGACTTGATCGTCTCGATCCGCCGGATGTCGAGCCGGACGCTCGCGTAGAACTTGAGCGCGCGGCCGCCCGGCGTCGTCTCCGGATTGCCGAACATGACGCCGATCTTCTCGCGCAACTGGTTGGTGAAGACGAGCGAGGTGTTCGAACGGCTGACCGCACCCGTGAGCTTCCGCAGGGCCTGACTCATGAGGCGGGCCTGGATCCCGACGAACGAGTCGCCCATCTCGCCTTCGATCTCGGCACGGGGCACGAGGGCTGCCACTGAGTCCACGACGACCACATCGATCCCGCCCGAGCGGATCAGGGTCTCGGTGATCTCGAGTGCCTGCTCACCCGTGTCGGGCTGGCTCACCAGGAGTTCATCCACGTTGACACCGCAGGCCCGGGCGTAGCCCGGATCGAGCGCATGCTCGACGTCGATGAAGGCGGCCACGCCACCCTTGCGCTGGGCCTCGGCGATGACGTGCTGGCATACGGTGGTCTTGCCCGATGACTCCGGCCCGAAGATCTCGGTGATCCGGCCGCGCGGGATCCCACCGACGCCGAGCGCGAGATCCAGCGCAATGGAGCCTGTCGGAATGAAGTCGACATGCTGCCGTTCCCGTGACCCGAGCTTCATGATCGCGCCGCGGCCGAACTGCTTCTCGATCGAGAGAATCGCCGAGTCGACGGCCTTGCCGCGCTCAGCCACGCTCTTCTCGTAGGCCTGTTCCACGCTTCGATCCATACCGCGGTCTCTCGTTATCGCCATGTTGCCGTCACGCTCCTGTCAGTGGCTACCGCCATCGGAGCGGACAGAGCGCCCACTCGATGGATCAGGTTTCGTCTCGGTCCTCGTCGACTGTGCGTGGCTTGCGCGCCTTCCGGTACAGCTCGACATTCGTCGGCGGTTCGGAGAGCGGCTGCAACTTCGGCACGCCCGACTTGTCCTTCGGTTTCTTCTTGGCCTCGCGGCTTGGTCGATCTCGAGAGCCCATCGAGTGGTCCTCCGCGCTGTCTGGACGGTACCCGGAGCGACTTCACGCCGGCTCCACGTCGGCTGCACCGGCAGTTTGCCGGCCCGCATGGGCCCGCAGCGAAGCGAGCGATTCGGGAAAGGTCCCGGTCCGCAAGGCGCTCCGGATCCTGCTCATGAAGTCTAGGGTGAAGGTCAGGTTGTGACAAGTTGCGAGCCGGAACGCGAGCAGCTCCCTGGCCCGGAAGAGGTGCGCCAGATAGGCTCGCGAAAAGGATCGACAAAGACGGCATGGGCAGTCCTCCTGGACCGGCCGCGGGTCGTCCTGGAAGTTGCTATTCCTGAGGTTCAGCTTCCCGCCCGGAACCCACAGCTGCCCATTGCGGGCGACCCGGGCCGGCAGGACCGAATCGAACAGGTCGACGCCCAGGCGAACGGCGTCCAGGAGATCTGCCGGGGACCCGAGGCCCATCAGGTAGCGCGGTCGAGGATCTCCTTCGAGGATCGGGATCACCACATCGAGCGCGGCCGCCCGTTCGACCGGTGTCTCGTCCCCGGCCAGCCCGCCGATGCAGATCCCGTCGAACGGCATCCCGGCGATGAAGCGCGTCGAGCGCGCCCGAAGCTGGGGGTCCACCCCACCCTGGATGATCCCGAACAGCACCTGGTCCGGGCGCGTGTGCGCGGCCAGGCTCCGTTCGGCCCAGCGATGGGTACGCTCCATGGCGTCCTCGACTTCGTGGCGCGGTGAGGACGGGAAGACCGGGTGATCGAAGGCGACCGCGATGTCCGGGCCCAGCGCTTCCTGGACCCTGATGGCGAGCTCCGGCGTGAGTCGCTGGACCGAGCCATCGATGTGGCTCCGGAACGTGGCTCCGCCGTCATCGACCACACGTGCGTCCGCGAGGGAGACAACCTGGTAGCCGCCGGAATCGGTGAGGATCGGGTGATCCCAACCCATGAACCGATGCAGCCCGCCGAGCCGCTCGATCCGCTCGTGGCCGGGCCGCAGGAACAGGTGATACGTATTCGCGAGAACAATCGAGGCACCGACCTCGACGAGGTCATCCGGATCCAGCGCCTTGACGGTCGCGTTGGTCCCGACGGGCATGAACTGCGGCGTGTCGATCACGCCGTGGGCGACGGTGAGCCGACCAAGACGGGCCCT
>JANMPD010000003.1:0-18766 GCA_031369685.1 Chloroflexota bacterium
GGCCCAACGTCGGCAAGTCGAGTCTCATCAATGCGCTCCTCGGCGAGGAACGAACGATCGTCAGCGACATCCCCGGCACGACGCGTGATGCGATCGACTCACGCGTCGCCTGGGGCCGGACCGAGGTCGTCCTGATCGACACAGCCGGTATCCGAAGGCGCGGCAAGGTCGCCTCGGGCCCGGCAGCCGAGCGCTACTCGACGCTCCGGAGCATTCGTGCGATCTCGCGGTGCGATGTGGCCGTACTGCTCGTGGATGGCGTCGACGGCCTGACGGCTCAGGACGCCCATGTCGCGGGCTACGTGGTGGAGGAGGGCAAGGGCCTGGTCATCGCGATCAACAAGTGGGATGCGGTCGAGGACAAGACCGGCAAGACCTTCGAAACCTACGTTGAGTGGATTCGCCACGAGGCGCCGTTCCTCGACTTCGCTCCGGTCGTCAGCATCTCGGCCAAGACCGGCCAGCGGATCGATCGCGTCCTCGAGATGGCGGTCGATGTGTGGGCGGAGCGCCGGCGCCGGGTCGGCACGGGTGAGCTGAACCGGGTCGTGACGGCGGCATCCGAGCGCCAGCAACCGCCGATGGTGAAAGGCAAGCGCCCAAAGATCTTCTATGCCACGCAGGCTGCGATTTCGCCGCCGACGTTCGTGTTCTTCGCCCGCGAAGCCGCCAACGTGCACTTCAGCTATCAGCGGTTCCTCGAGAACCGCCTGCGCGAGACGTTCGGGTTCCTCGGCGCGCCCCTCCGCCTCGTGTTCCGTGAGCGCGCCGGCGTTCGGATCGAACGCAAGCCGGCGCGCCGCGGGCCGGGCAAGCGGGTGAAGGGCCCAGTCGGCGGGACTGGCAAGGGTTCCGCTCCAACGCGCGTCCGCGCTCGGCGGCCGGCGGACGCCTCCGGGCGCTGACGGCTCGGACCGCGGAGGGGCACGCAACATGAGCAGCGAGGCCGCGGCGCGCGTCGCCGTCATCGGGAGCGGCGCCTGGGGTACCACGCTCGCGCTCATCCTCGCGAGGTCGGAGCCCGTGGTGCTCTTCTGCCAATCCGCGGAGACCGCTGAGCGGCTGTCCGCAGAGCGGCGCAATGAGCGTCGCCTGCCCGGGATCGACCTGCCGGCCGGGATCCGTCCCACCGCCGATCCCGACGCACTGGCGAGTGCCGATCTGGTGATCGTTGCCGTGCCCTCATCGCACCTCCGCGAGACCATCGGGCGGCTGGGGCCGTCGATTCCGCCCGGTGCGGATGTGCTGTCCGTAGTCAAGGGCCTCGAGCCGGTCACCCTGCTGCGGATGACCGAGGTCATCGCCGAGGCCGGCTCCATCGCGCCGGGCCGCGTGGCCGCGCTCTCCGGCCCGAACCTGGCGCTCGAGATCGCCGCTGGCCTGCCGGCGTCCGCAGTCGTGGCCGCGGCCGACGAGGCGCTTGCCGAGCGGATCGTCGTCCGGCTGTCACGGCGCGAGTTCCGGCTCTACACGAATACCGACGTGCTGGGTGTCGAGCTGTGCGGTGCTCTCAAGAACGTGATCGCGATCGCGGCCGGCGCCGCCGACGGTCTCGGGTTCGGCGACAACGGCAAGGCCGGCCTGATGACCCGGGGCCTGGCCGAGATGATGCGTCTCGGGATCGCCGCCGGTGCCAATCCACTGACGTTCGCCGGCCTCGCCGGCATCGGCGATGTCATCGCGACGTGTGGCTCCAAGCTGTCCCGCAATCACCGTCTCGGCGAGGAACTGGCCAGGGGTCGAGCCTGGCGAGAGATCGAGGGCTCACTGCCGGGCGTGGCCGAGGGGGCGTATACGGTTGATGCGGCCATCGGCCTCGCGACCAGGCTCGGCGTGGAGATGCCGATCGCCCGGGAGGTTCACAACGCACTGTTCGAGGGCAAGAGCGTGCAGCGCTGCCTCGTTGACCTCCTGGCCCGCGAGTCGAAGGACGAGCTGGCCGATTTCCAGGGCTGGGCGGAGCGAATCGCAGGCGCCGCTGGGGGAGCGCGGTGACGTCCGATGTCGCCGGGGGCGGCCCGACCGAGGCAGACGCTCGGCTGCCGGGCCCGGACCCGGACTCGAATGCGGAGGCCGATGCGGCGCGCCGCGTGCTCGCGGGCGACGGTCGTGGCTTTGTCCTCCTGCCGTGGCAGATCGCCTATCTCGTCTCGTTGACCGAGGGACGACGAGGGGTTGTGCCGCCGGGCTGCGGCGTCGGCAAGGGTTGGCTGGACGCCCGACTGCGCGAGGCGCGAGCCACCGGAGATTCCGCGTCCCTCTGATAGACTCCGTGGCCAGTCGGGGCGTGGCGCAGTCTGGTAGCGCACCAGTCTGGGGGACTGGTGGTCGTCGGTTCAAATCCGGCCGCCCCGACCAATTCCCCCATTCGAAACACACTCCAAAGGCTAAATCTGCCTCTGAGTGATACCAGCGAACTGTGTCACCGTCGGCGAGGGTCCACTCGGCAAGCCAGAGGTCTACCTGCCGGGTGGAAGCGCCACGGAGTGCGACGATGAGTTGGCATCTGGTGGCGACGGCTTCGGTGCTGACAGTCAGTACAGCGAGTTGTACGTCGCCCATGACCTGCCGACCGGAACGCCAGCGTGCGCGATCGGCATTGCCCAAGTGTTTCCATGCGGTCTGAGTGCACGCACCCTCGCGTCGCAGATCTCGTCGAGCGCTCCGGCGAACGCGTGCGACTCCGCCGTCCTACCCTCTTGCATCGGCGCTGGACCGTGACAGACTGGTCCGACGAAGTCGCCCGGCCGTCGACGCCCTGTCTTGGACCAGCGAAATCAGGGTCTCTGTCGTTGTGACGAACTGGTCACGTGCCCTGCGGGAGATGAGCGGCAGATAGGCGCCGCCCGTCGCCCTCGATCTCGGCTCGTCCGACCACAGGGAGCGATGGGCGACCGGGGGCGCCTGGCCGTGGGCGACGGGGGCGGATGGCAGCGGCCAGCTCTACCTGTAACACTCACGGGACGGTAGCGTCGTCACACTGGCGAAGGCAGTGTGTAGCGCGTCGAGCGCTAATCGGAACGCCCACATCGAGGAGGGACATGGAATGGACCCGGACCCGCAACGGGGCGCCAGTTCAGAGCCGTCTATGGCGCCAGCCCCGCCATCGGCTGGCGGTGGTGCTCCGCGGAGCAGCAGCTGGGGCGACTTCTTCGCCTTCCGGGTGATGGTGACGCCGGCTCTGATCCGCGTGGTCTACGTGATCGGGGTGGTCGTCATCACCGCTGCGGCGATCTTGATCCCCTTGTTGGGCACAGCCACCTCGGTGTGCCAGAGCGAAGGCGGCGGCACGCTTACGTGCACGTCGCTCGGCGCCGGCCCGCTCGTCTACGCACTCCTCGTGGCGATCGTTGTCTTCATTGTCGCCCAGGTCTGCTGGCGGGTGTTGATGGAACTGCTCATGGTCATCTTCGGGATTCACGAGTCGGTCCGCTCGATCGAGGCTCACGAGGGCCGGTAGGCCACCGAGCGCCGAGCCACGGTGCCCGGCCGCCGGGCGGTCTCCAGCGGGGCCTGAGCGAGACGTAGGTGGTGCCACAGGACACCCGAACTGGGGAGGATGAGCGCCAGGTGAGCGCCGCTCGTCATCCTCACGACGACCCCGGCTCCGCGCCGTCGCTGTCGACCTCGGCTCGTCCGACCAGAGGAGCGGCGGGCGATCGGGGTAGTTCCGTGTAATGCTTTTGACGTGAGCTGGTCGACGCTTGGTGTTCGAGCCCGTGCATGGCGAGTCGTTCACGCCGCGTGGTCTGTACTCAACCTCGCGAGTCTGGCCTACGTGTGGGTTTGTGCCGCCAAACGACGTCGCGACGGGGGTCTCCTGGCCAGCGTGGCATTCCTATCGATCGAGGGACTAGCGCTCCTCGCTGGAAGGGGGAACTGCCCGATGGGAGCACTCCAAACCGAGTGGGGTGATCCGGTGCCGTTCTTTGAACTCGTGCTCCCGCCGCGAGCGGCGAAGGTGGCGGTCCCAGTCCTCGCTGGGGTGACGCTCACCGGGTTCCTCATCGTCGCGCTCCGGCCGCCTCGGCACGGACGAGCGCGGTAGGCTCCCCGTTCCGTCAACCTGGACCGACTTCGGCTCCGCGCCGCCCGTCGCCCTCGATCGCCGAGTACTGGCCGCGACGCTGGTCGCGACGCTGGTTGTGCTGCTGGTCGTGTTCGTCATCGGCTGGTTCCTGATCGCAATGTTCGTCATCACCAGTCCGGCTTGAGCCAGGTCCGGGACGTAACAGGGAGCTAGTCCAGGCGTCTCCATCGGTAATACCGGCCAGAAGGAGAGAAGATGCATTCTCGGGTTGCGACCACGGTCATCGTCGGCCTCTTCATCGCGGCAGCCTGCACGTCGGCCGCGTCGCCGGTCCCGGCGACAACCACGCCCACAAGCCCGGCGGCGTCGCAGCCCGCGAGTCCAGCCCCGACCGCGCTGACGACTCCGCAGCCCGGGACTCCGGGCAGCGGCGTGCAGGGGGCGTGGACGGCAACCGGGAACATGGTCACGCCCCACGCCTTCCATGCGGCCACTCGGTTGCGTGATGGCAAGGTGCTTGTGACAGGCGGCCTGGTCAACGACCGTCTCGACGGAACGGTCTTGACCGCATCTGAGCTCTATGAACCAGGCAGCGGGACTTGGACCGCCGCCAAGGGGATGATCGAGGCTCGCTGGGGTCACACGGCGACCCTGTTGCTCGATGGCAGGGTGCTCGTGGCGGGCAGCTACCGCAACAGCAGCGATTCGCTAGCCTCGGCCGAGCTGTATCACCCAAGCAGCGGGCGATGGACCGCCACCGGGAACATGACCAAGGGACGCGGCGGTCACACCGCCACGACCCTGCCTGACGGCAGGGTGCTTGTGGTCGGCGGCGGCGCCGAAGACAACTCGCTGGAAGGAGGGCCTCGAAGCGACTCCGCCGAGCTGTACGACCCGGGCAGCGGAATGTGGACCGCCACCTCGAACATGATCGGGGCTCGCAAGGGCTTCACGGCGACGCTGCTACTCGACGGCACTGTGCTTGTAGCGGGTGGCGACGGCGGCTTCACGGCTGCGGAACTGTATGACCCGGGCAGCGGAAAGTGGACCGCGACCGGGAGCATGGCCGACGGCCGCTTCGGCCACACCGCGACCCTGCTCGCTGACGGCACGGTACTCGTGGCTGGGGGTTGCGCGTGCAGCGAACCCGGCGCGTTGGTCTCTGCGGAGACATACCACCCGAGCAGTGGGACATGGACCGCTACCGGGAGCATGGGAACGGCTCGCATCTTTCATACCGCAACGATGCTGGCAGGCGGCAGCGTACTCGTGGTCAACCACGGCCTCACGGACGACCGGCCGCCTTCTGCCGAGCTATACGACCCGCGGGCCGGCACATGGGCAGCCACCGCTAGCCCGGCCGAGGCCCACGGTGGTCACACGGCCACGCTCCTGCTCGACGGCCAGGTGCTCGTCGCAGGCGACTACGACTACCCCAGTCAGGCTACTGCAGAGTTATACGACCCCGAGCTTCGCGTGATCGATCTGGCTGCGATCATCGACGTTGCGGAGGCGGATCGCTTCGAGACCTTCGGTGACGAGTCCATCCTCCTCCAACACGTCTGGTCTCCCAGGGATCTCGGTCTTGGGGGTGTCTGCGGACCCGCCAACGTCGTCTGGCTCGAATGTCTCAACGTCCCCGATTGGATGATCCAGCCCGTCGCGGACGACGCCGGATGCCCCTCGACGGGGTTGTGCTACGACGGCGCGCGTCTGGGCATCCTGTACGAGCCGAGCCTCGGCGAGCGGCTCGGTCCAGGCGATGGCCCCGTGGACGTGATCGGCCACTTCGGCGATCCTGCCTCGCAGGGCTGCCGCCCGGAGAACCGCGCTGCCTGTCAGGATCGGTTCGTGGTCACGGCCATCGAGAAGGCGGGGCGCTAGTCCGGCGTCGCAGGGGACCGACGCTTGCCAGTGAATCGGCCCCCAGATATGGCTGGCCTTCGGCCAGGGTGCCAATGGCGAGGCGATGCGGTCGCGGGGCCGCGGGTTGACGAGCGTCGCGGAGTTGGAGCGGGTCATCCGGCGTAGCCGCCAGTGGATCGAGGCCCACCGCGGGCCGGTCGTGACCGTCGGCTTCGACAGCGGTGGTACGACGCGAACAGAGTCGGGCCCAAGCCTATGCTTGGAACTGTGAGCGTATTCAGGCACAGCTGGGTCGTTCTTGCTCTCCTCATCGCCGCGTGCAGTCCCGCCCAATCACAGCAGGTCTCGCGGGCGGAGTTCGGGGCGGATTGGCCCCTGACGATTGAGTCGGGCGAGTTGCGTTGCGAATTGGGAGTGGTGGTATTCAAGGCGCCAAATGGCACCGACTACGCCGTCAATGAGCAAGCCGTCGGAGCGGGGTACAAGGATATTGAACCGATCTGGGACCCAAAGATCGCTCTTGCGCCGCTGGTCGTCGCTAGACTCAAGCTCTGCCCGACGATATCGAAGCCGCTATGAACACAGCCGTCAACCAGTAGCCGGCATCATCACCCACGACCCCGGCTCCGAGCCGCCACCCTCGATCTGGGCTAGTACGCCCAGAGGAGCGGCGGGCGACCCGGGCCGCTTCAGGGGGTGCCGATGGCCTGCCAGATGAGGGCGATCACAAACACCACGCCGATGAGGACCCCCGCACGGCGCGGGTTGAGCATGATCCATTCTCCGATTGCCCGAGCTCGCACCTCGATCGATGTGATCCAGCGATGCAAGGCGTCAACTTCTAACGGTCCGACCCACGTCGATCATTCCAAGTCGGCGCAGGATATCAGGCTCGCGAGACCGGCCCGTGGCCGCCCGCGAGCCCGCCAAAGCGGCGGCCAGCGGACCGGCTGCGATCGGGGGGACGCCTTCGAACCACGCGCCAGCAGCCCGACCTCGATCTTGCCCGGTAGGTCTAGGATGTGGTCATGGGCAAACGCACTTGGCGATGGTGGGTTGTGCGGTTCGAACTCGGACTCGGCATCGTTGCATTCCTGTTCACCGCGTCCGTCGTCGTGTTCGTCGTCGCGGAGCCCTGCTTTGGCTGCAACGGCGGTCCGGAGTTGCTCATCGCTTCTCTCGCGGCGCTCCTGGTTATGCTATTTGGGCTTCTCTGGATGATCCGGATCATTCGCGGGCCGCGCGACGAACCGCCGCCCTGGCGCTCGAGGGGCGGCTGATCGGTCGGTGCCTTCGGGCTCCGTGGCTCGCCCAGACCAGGTCGGCACCGAGAGTGGCTTCATGGGTGAATGGGCCCGGGTGTCGTGCGAGGAATTCCGGGCGCAACTCCGGACGGCCGTACCCGAGGCCTGCCTGCGGTATCGGCTGTTCCTCGTCGCGGAGGCCATCCAGCGGTCGTAGGCTCGCGATCCCGCGCTGCGCTTCGTGAGCGATCCGTCCCGGCCGGGCATTCGCCCGTTGACCATCGTTCGCCCGCGCCACGACACACCCGTCGTCGGGCGGGCGTCCAAGCGAGACCGCCGGGTGCTCCTGCCCGCACGGCCGGCTCAGCGGAGGCTTCCTCATTGGACCGTACCCTTGCCCGCCGACTCCTGGCCGTAGGTCTCGTGATCGGCGTGGTCGCCGAAGCGCTCCTCGATGGATCTGCCTACGGCGTCAACGTGCCGGTCCTGATCGGCTTGATCCTCGGCGCTGGATTGCTCGTGAGGCGGCGCGGAGTCATGCTCGATCCACTCGATGCATGGCTTCCCGCGACAGCCGTCGTGCTGGCGCTGTTCGTGGCGGTACGCGGTGACCCACTGCTTGCGCTGCTGAATTCGGCGGCCGCACTGACATTCGCTGGCGCCTCGCTTGTCGCCATGTCCGGGACGCCGGTGACGCGCCGATCCGCGTCGGTGGTGACCACAATGGCGGTCCTCGCGACGGTCGCGGCCTCGGTCGGTGTCGTGTCGGTCATCCGTGCCGCTCGGCCCGTGTCGGGCGCCCGGCTGCGGTTGCTCCCCGGACACCTCGCACCCATCGGCCGCGGCCTGTTCCTGGCGGTTCCGCTCGCCGTCATCTTCGTGACGCTGTTCTCGTCGGCCGATCCGATCTTCCGGCAGGGCCTGTCGGACCTGCTCGGCTGGCAGGTCAACCTCGATGACCTCGTGACGCGAGTCCTGTTCGCCCTGGCGGTCGCCTGGTTCGTGACGGGCATGCTGGCGACGGCGGCAGTCGGCATGCAGCACGATCGGATCACCCCACCTGAACCCGCCCGCTCGCTTGGGGCTGCCGCGCGAACACCGGCGATGGCCCTGACCGCGACGCTCGGGGTTGCCGAGGCGCTGGTCGTGCTCGTGGTCCTCGATTTCGTCGTCGGGCTGTTCGTCGGCCTGCAGGTCGCGTACCTGTTCGGCGGTCAGGACACGCTCGTGGCTGCCGGGCTCACCTACAGCGCCTACGCGCGTCGCGGCTTCTTCGAGCTGGTCGCCGCGACCGGACTGTCCGGCCTCATCGTCGTGGTGCTCGAAGGTGTCGTCGTCCAGCGAAGTCGGTCATATCTCGCTGCCCTGATCGTTCTTCTCGGGCTGACCGGGGTGGTGCTGTCGTCTGCCGCTCTTCGATTGCGCCTGTACCAGGATGCCTACGGCTGGACCGAGCTTCGGCTCTATGTCTTGACCACGATCGTGACGATGGCCGCCGGCCTGATCCTCATGACGGCACTTGCCGGATTGGGTCGGATGCGGTGGCTGGGGCACGGGCTGGCAGGCATTGCCGTGGTGGCGCTGATCGGGCTCAACCTGGTCGCGCCCGGGGCGTACGTTGCGGCGCGCAACGTTGACCGAGCCATCGACCCGAGCCTGATCGCCCCTGGCGGAGAGACGCGACTGGATCCCGAATATCTGGGTGTCCTCCCGGACGACGCGGTCCCGGTCCTTGTCGAAGCACTCGCGAGGCTGCCCGAGCCTGACCGGGCCGCCGTGGTCCGCCTCCTCCTCGAGCGGCGCGACGAGCTCGAGTCTGACCCGGCGTTCGCCTCACCCGGTTCGTGGAACCTGGGACGCGAGCGCGCACGCTCGGCCCTCGAGTCGCTTCGGTGAGGCCGGGCGCCGAAGGCTCCGGTCCCTGGACGTCGGCACCAGTCCGCGGGCATGGCCCGTTCGATTACGGCGTCGGCGCGGGGCTCGGGCTCGGGCTTGCCGTTTCCGCCGGCGGGGATGACGTCGGTGTCGGGGTCACCTCTGGTGCCGGGGTCACCTCCGGTGCCGGGGTTGCGTCCGGCGGGCTCGGCTCGACCGAGGCGCTGGGCACCGGAGTGGGTGGCGGAGGCTTCGTCGAGGCCGGGGCACAGCTGCCGGTTCCGGATCCGGATCCACTCGTGGCAGGTGGAGGCGCCGCGAACTCTGCGCGCGGCAACGTTCCTGTTTGCGGGAAGAGCGTCGCGGCCAGCGTGCGGATTCCGGCGATGTCCGGGATCTGAATCAAGCCGCGGGCGTCGAAGCCCTGTCGCACCAGCGGGGACTTGATGACATTGCGATAGGTATGCGTGCGATCGACGCGGGTCATGACATCGGCAAGGTCGGGCAGGATCTCACGCGGCACATTGGTCGCCATGGCTCGCCCCAGCGCATTGAGCAGCTTGACCGGATCGCTCAGGAAGCCACGCTTGACGACGGCGTCACGAAGCCCGGAAATGACTTCCTGCTGGCGCGCCGCACGCGTGAAGTCGGACTCCCCGGGCGCCTTCCGGATGCGTGCGTAGGCGAGTGCCTGAAGCCCGTTGAGATGCCGGAGGCCGGCCTTGATGGAGAAACCGTTGTCGAACCCGTACTCCGTGTAGCCCGGGTCGCACAGGCTTCGAGAGACGCTCACGTCGACCCCGCCCAGGCTATTGACGACCTGCACGAAGCTGCCCAGGCTGACCGACGCGTAATAGTCGATCTGCAGATTGAGCAGGGTCCCGATCGCGGCCATCAGTACGTCGTGCCCCGTGCCATCCGAGCCCGGGTACTTCGATGGGTTATGACGTGCATACGAATCGAGGCCGTTCAGCTTCGGCGCGTACACGGACCCGTCGGGTAGGGGAACGTTCACCATGTCGCGCGGAATCGAGATCATCGAAACCGTTTCGGTGACCGGGTCGAGGCTGGCGACGATCATCGTGTCCGTGTTGGCGGTCCGGCGCCCAACGCCGCTGTCGATCCCGATCAGCAGGATGGTCACGCGCGGAACCGCAGGCGTTGCGGTCGGCTCAGGCGTCGGCGTGGCTGTTGCCTCGGGAGTGAGGGTGGGCTGCGGCGTCGCCGGCGGCTGCGGGGTGGCCGGCGGCTGCCATGCCCCACCCGTGTCGACGACGAAGACGCGATCAACCTCCTCGCGGGCCACGTTGGTCACGTAGCCGAGGTAGCCCTGCGGAAGGACGACGGCCAGCAGCAGGACGGCGACCGCGAGTCCGTGCCTGGCGCCCGGTCGTCGCCACCCGAGCGCGACAATGCCTGCGCCGACGGCGAGCAGCCGCCAGACGAGCACGATGGCCTGGATGACGAGGATGACGCCGAACGCATTGAAGGCCTCGGCCGCGAGGCGCGGAAGGGAGGTCGTCGCAACGAGGGCCACCACGGCGAGGACCGCCGCGAGCGTCGGAAGACCGAAGATCAGGGCGAGGTGCCGCCGACCGGCGGCCAGATGACCAGCACCCGGCAGGATCGCATCGGCGACCACCCAGCGAAGCTGGCGGGAACGGGCGGCCTGACCGACGGGCGACGTGACTGGTCCACCTGGCGCCGAAGCTGCGGCGGAACGGGTGCTCCGGGAATCGGACGGTGACACGAGCCGGAGGGTAACAGGGGATTCGATCCGAGCGCCTCGGCCTTGGCCTTCGTACACTCGCCGACATGACATCGGATCAGACGACCCATCCGGCGCCCTCGTCTGGCCAGTCCATCACGCTGGAGCAGGTCGACGGTCTGACCGATCTGGACCCTGAAGCGTTGCGGGTGGCCCTGCACGCGGCGGTCGAGGTGGTGGTCGAGCACCTGACCGGATTGCCGGACCGGGCCGTATTCCCGGCGGTCGAGCCGGGGTCGTTGGTCGGGCTGTTCCCGTCGGAGGCTCCAGAACACCCCGAGCCGCTCGAGGCGATCTTGGCGGACCACCAGGCGCTGGTCGAGCCGAACGCCACCCAATGGCAGCACCCGGGGTTCATGGCCTACTTCCCGACGTCGGCCTCGGCCGCCGGGATCGTCGGTGAGCTGCTCATGACGACCCTCGCCCAGAACCCGATGCTCTGGCGTACGTCACCGATCGGGACCGAGCTCGAGCAGGTCGTGGTGGGCTGGCTCCGGCAGGCGGTCGGCCTGCCGGCCGACTTCGATGGGTTCATCACGGATACGGCCTCGACGTCATCGTTGATCGCCCTTGGTGCGGCTCGGGAACAGGCCGGGCTCGATGCCGCGGCCCTCGGCCTGGCCGGGCGTGGGGACCTTGGCGCACCGAGGATCTACGCGTCCCAGGAAGCCCATTCGTCGATCGAGAAGGCAGCCATGACGCTCGGGATCGGGCGTCGCAACGTGATCCGGATCGAGACGGACGACGAGTTCCGGATGCGGCCCGAAGCGCTTGCTGCCGCGATCAGCGCCGATCTCGCCGCCGGATACCGACCGATGGCCGTCGTCGCCACGCTCGGGACCACGTCGTCGACGGCCATGGACCCGATCGGCCCGATTGCCGATATCGCGGCGACGCACGGGCTATGGCTCCACGTCGATGCGGCCTACGCGGGCTTCGTGGCGATGCTTCCGGAGCGTCGCGCTGCGTTCGCCGGCTGGGAGCGTGCCGACTCGATCGTGATCAACCCGCATAAGTGGCTGTTCACGCCGATCGACGCGTCGCTCCTGCTCACGCGACGCATGGACAGGCTGCGAGACGCCTTCTCGCTCGTACCGGAGTACCTCCGAACCCTCGATCGATCCTCGCCGGTCCGGGACGTCAACGAGTACACGCCGCAACTCGGTCGTCGGTTCCGTGCCCTCAAGCTCTGGGTCCTTCTTCGCTGGTTCGGCCTTGAAGGGCTGCGGCGGCGGATCCGGCACCACATCGTCCAGGCCGCTGCGTTCGCATCCTGGGTGGACGCAGATCCTCGCTTCGAGCGGCTGGCACCGGTCCCGTTTTCGACGATCTGCCTCCGCTTCGCGCCTCCAGCCCTGCCCGGCGAGACACCCGCAGACCACGGGTCCCGGCTGGACGCCCTCAACCTCACCCTCATCGATGCCGTGAACCGGACCGGAGAGGTATTCCTGTCCCATACCCGGCTCGGGGGCAGGTTCGTGATCCGCGTCGCGCTCGGCCAGATCCGGACCGAGGATCGGCACGTCGCCCGGGCGTGGGCGCTATTGCAGCGTGAGGCCGAGGCGCTCGACCGAGCCACCAACATGGCATCATCGACATGACGCCAAGGCAAGAGGAGGTCCCCCGCACGTGCCGCCGATCACCGAGTTGACGCGCATCGAGCCCGTCCATCTGGACCGTCTCGATCGGCAGGGGATCTTCACCACCGGTCTCCTGCTCGAGGTCAGCGAGACCACGACGCGTCGGCAGACGCTGGCCGACCAGGTCGATGCGTCCACGAACGACGTCCTGATGTGGCGTGACGAGGCGCTGATGCTCAACCTGGTCGGATTCGGGCCGGGGGAGCACCTGCTCCTGAGCCAGGCCCGGTTCGAGGGACTGCGTGACATCCTGGGCGTGACCCTCGAGGAATTCCGATCCCGGCTCGCCCGCGCGGCCCAGGAGTTGCGGCTCGATCTGCCGGGCGAGCTGACGCTCGAGAGCTGGTGGGATCAGGCGCGTACGCTCGAGGACGAGTAGCCGGGCGGGTTCCGACCGGGCCCGGCGGTACCATGCACCGATGCGCGTCTTTCCCGGCCTCATCTCCGTCGCCATCGCGCTTGCGGCGGGGCTGCTCATTCTCGCGGTTGCGATCAGCCCGTTCCTGACACCCGCCTGGGTGGCCTTTGAGCAGGAACGCACCGACGCGGCCGGCTGGACGGGTTTCAATGCCGAAGAACTCCGGACCGTGACCAACGCGATTCTGTCCGACCTCGTTCGCGGCCCGCCGAACTTCGAGGTCACGGTTCGCGGCGCGCCCGTCCTCACGGAAGGGGAACGCGATCACATGCGGGATGTTCGCGGCGTCTTCACCGCCTTCTACCTCGCCGCCGCCGGCGCCCTGGTGATCCTGCTGGTCGGCCGAGCCGGCGCGCGGGGAACCGGGTCCTGGTCGAGGGCGCGATTTCTCGGAGCGGTTCGAGCCGGTTCGGTCGGCCTCGCGATGGTGATCGTCGCGGCGGGCGGCGTTGCTGCCGTGGCCTTCGATGCGGCCTTCGAGGTCTTCCATCGCCTGTTCTTCGCCGCGGGAACCTACAACTTCGACCCGCTGCGGTATCGACTCGTGCAGCTCTTTCCCGACGCCTTCTGGTCCGAGACCACGATCGCCGTCGGTGGGCTGACGCTGGTCCTGAGCCTCGTCGTCGCGCTTGTCGCGACGCGTCGCCTGCGCGCGGACGCGCAGAACCGATCTGCGGGACCCGAGGCGGCGACCCGATGATCGGCGTGCCGATTGCCCGCATCCTGGGGATCGAGATCCGGGTCCAGTTCGGCTGGGTTCTCGTTGTCGCACTCGTTGCGGCCCTGGCGGTGATCCAGGTCGGCACGGCCGTCCCGACCCTGCCCGGACCCGTTCAGTGGATCCTGGGCGGGGCCGTGGGCATCGCCTTCTTCATCAGCGCGATGCTCCACGATCTTGGCCATGCCCTGATGGCCCGGCGTCGGGGTGTCGTTGTCGAGTCGATTCTCGTGTCCTTCTTCGGCGGCACGACGCCGGCCGACGCGACCGCCCCGGCCGCCGGTGACGACCTCGCGATCGCCGCGAGCGGGCCGATCGTGAGCGTGGTCCTCGGGGTCGTCCTCGCCGTGATCGCGCTCGGCTTCGACGCCCTCGGTTCGGAGATCGGCGTGGCGCTCGGGCAGATCGTCATCGTGCTCGCGGTGCTGAACGTCCTGATCGGCCTCGTCAACCTCATTCCGGCGTATCCACTCGATGGCGGAAGAATCGTCCGGGCGCTGGCCTGGCGCCGATCCGGCACGATCAAGGGCGGCTGGAGTGCGGCCGCGTCGACCGGTCGCCTGTCGGGCCTCGTGGCCCTGTCGATCGGTGGCGGTCTGTTCCTGACCGGTGAGATCACCAACGGCGGCATGGTGGCCCTGAGCGGCTGGTTCCTGATCCTTTCGAGTCGCGCGATTCGGGAACGACAGAAGGTCGACACCCTGATCGGCGACCTCCTGGTGAGTGACGCCATGGAGCGGAATCCAACCACGGTCCAACCCGGGCTCACCGTTGATACGCTTGCCGGCCAGCTCCTCGATGGCGAGACACCCACCACCTCGATCCCGGTCATGGAGGGCGCGAGTGTCGTTGGGATGCTCGGCGTTCGAGAGGTGCGACGGCTGCGCCGAGGGACGTGGGGCATCACCCGGGTCGGCGATGCGATGGTGAAGCCCCCGCGCATGGTCGCGCTGGCGCCGGGCGCCGGTCTTGTCGAGGCGGTCGAGCGTCTGCACCGGTCCGGTCTCGACGGCCTCCCGGTTGTCCTGGACGGCGCCCTTCAGGGCGTCCTGACGCGGCGCAGCGTGGGCCAGGTCGTGCGCGACCGGACGGCGTCCCTGCCAACCAGCGGCCGCTGAGCGGGTTCATGGCCGAAGACCCCGGGCTGGGGAAGCTGATCAGCGCCGACGCCGCACTGGCCGCCGTGCTCGGTGCCGTTCCCGGACCGACGGACGCCGAGCGGCTTCACCTGTCCGAGGCCCTCGGTCGGGTCGCGGCCGAGGATGTGGTCTCGGTGATCGACCTTCCGCCCTGGGACAACAGCGCGATGGACGGCTACGCGCTGCGTCACGAGGACGTCGAGACGGCCACGACGGCGCGCCCTGTCGTTCTTGAAGTCACGGGCGACGTGCCGGCCGGCGCGGAACGACTCCCCGAGGTTCGACGAGGCACCGCGGTCCGGATCGCGACGGGTGCCAGGGTCCCGCCGTCCGCCGATGGCGTGGTACCGGTCGAACAGACGACGGCCGCCCATTCGTCGGGCGAGGCCATCGGCAGTCCCGGCCGGGACGCCACCGGCCCGCTGCCGGCCGCGATCCTCATCAACGCGCCCGTGCCCGCCGGGGCATCGATTCGCCGGCAGGGAAGCGACCTGCGCGCCGGCACGACCGTGCTCCGGGCCGGCAGCCAGGTCGGTCCGGCGACCATCGCGGTCCTGGCGGGAGCGGGGCAGAGCGGCCTTCAAGTCCATCGCCGGCCGAGCGCCGGGGTTCTGGCCACCGGCGACGAGATCCGCTCTCCGGGCGCTGAGCTGGGACCATCCGGGATTCCCGACGCCAATGGACCGGCGCTCCACGCCTACGTCGAGGCTGCCGGGGGGTCAAGCCGGGATCTCGGGATCGCCCTGGATCGGCTCGACGATGTTCAGGCCCGGCTCGCGGCCGGCCTCGCCGCAGGTCTCGACGCGATCATCGTGTCCGGCGGCGTGTCTGTGGGTCCATACGACCACGTCCGGACGGCGTTCGCCACGTTCGGCACGATCGAGCTCTGGCGGGTGGCCGTCCAACCCGGGAAGCCGTTTGTCTTTGGAACCGCGCCGCGGCCCGGTGGTGGACGGCCGATCCTGCTCTTCGGGCTACCCGGGAACCCGGTTTCCACGTTCGTGACGTTCGAGCTGTTCGTCCGCCCGGCCCTGCGTCGGCTCGGAGGCCACGCCGACACGGGGCGCCGCGTCGATCGGGCCGTGCTGATGGACGCGACGCCGAAGAGTGCGGGTCGTCGAGCGTTCATCCGGGTCCGGGCCGATCGTGATGGGCTGGGAACGCCGATCCGCGATGACCTCGGACGCGTGATCGTGCGATTGTCCGGTGGTGTAGCAGGGCAGGGGAGCCACGTGTTGTCCGCCCTGTCCGAGGCCGAGGCGCTGGCCATCATTCCCGAGGATGTCGACGCTCATCCGGCCGGCGGCGCCGTCACGCTGTGGTGGCTCGATCAGGGCTGACCAACCCGGCCGGCCCGAGTGGGGCATGATCAACACCCACAGGAGGAACCCATGGACCGAGGACCGGCTCCCCGAGCCGAGCGCCGCCGCCTCACGCACGTTGATCGCACCGGCCGGCCGCGCATGGTCGATGTCTCCGACAAGCCGGCAACCGCGCGTCGTGCCGTGGCTGAGGCCTTCGTGTCCCTGGCGCCCGAGACCCTGTCGCTGGTGATCGACGGCGGGTCGGCCAAGGGTGACGTCCTGGGCGTTGCCGAACTGGCAGGGGTCATGGGCGGGAAGCGGACTGCTGACCTCATCCCGCTCTGCCATCCGCTGGCCCTGACGGACCTGGTCGTGGCAATTTCACCGGATCGAGCGGCCGGTGGGCTTCGCATTCGGGCCGAGGCCGCCACTACCGGGCCCACCGGGGTCGAGATGGAAGCCCTGACCGCCGCGTCCGTGGCGGCGCTGACGGTCTACGACATGGTCAAGGGCGTGGAGCGCGGCGTCGAGATCCAATGGGTCCGATTGGTGTCCAAGACGGGCGGCAAGAGCGGCGATTGGCGCCGCGAAGGTCCTGTCCCCGGCGCGGGTCCGAGCAGTCACCCCGGGTCCACGGCGGGCGGCGCCGGCGGTCCCCGTCGAGATAACCGACGCCCGGGGGACCGATCAGCCGGACGGATCCGGAAGGGCTGATGGTGGCGGAGCGGCCAGACGTTCCTCGACTCGACCCCGGCACCCGCGTCCACGTGCTGACGGTGAGTGATGGCGTGGCCAGCGGGACGCGGGACGATCTGTCCGGGGCGGCCATCCGGGCCAGGATCATCGAACTGGGCGGCACCGTGAGCGAGGCCGTGGTGCCCGATGAGATCGATCGGATCGGCGCGGCGATCCGGGACGCAGCCGCAAGCCATGAGGTCGTGCTCACGACCGGGGGCACCGGCCTCACCCCACGCGACGTGACGCCCCAGGCCACGCGCGGCGTCCTGGATCTCGAGGTCCCCGGCATCGCCGAAGCGATGCGAGCGGCCGGGCGCGCCTCGACGCCGCTCGCCGACCTGTCCCGGGCCATTGCCGGGATCGTCGGGCGTTCGCTGGTGGTGAACCTGCCCGGCAGCCCGCGCGGTGCGCTCGAGTCGCTCGGTGCGATCGAGGGCGTTCTCGCCCACGCCGTGGAGACACTCGCCGGGCCACACGACCATGACGCCGCGCGCCGCGACCTTTCGGTGCCGTACGATCGCCCGAAGGAGGATGCCCGCTGATGTTCCCGGTCTTCGCCGAGGTTCCCGCCTACCCGCTGGTCTTCGTCGTCTTCTGGGGTGCGGCAGCGTTCTTCGGCCTGGTGATGGCGCGTCACCTGCGCGTCTTTGCCGCGGCCCAGGCCCCCGGACCGAACCCGCTGGCCGACATCCCCACCCGCACCCTCGGCCTGATCCGCTACGCGTTCCTCCAGGTCAAGATGTTCAAGGATCCGCGCGCGGGGATCATGCATTTCGGCATCTTCTGGGGCTTCGTGCTGCTGACGATCGGGACCGCCGACATCGTCACCGGCGGAATCATCCAGACGATCCTGACCCTGCCCTTCGACGGATTCCTCTGGGCGGCGATCTCGGCGATGCAGAACGTCGTCGCGGTCATCACGCTCGCGTTCATCGTCTGGGCGTTCGAGCGACGCCTGATCTCGAAACCGGAACGCCTCACCTACAACTGGGACGCGCTGACCATCCTGCTGATGATCGGCGGGGTCGTCGGGACCGAACTGCTCGCCCAGGCGTTCGAGTTCGCTGCCTACGGGGACAAACCCGGCGCGTTCATCTCGGCCTTCCTGGCCATGCCGCTCCGCAACCTCGATCCGGGCTGGCTCCAGGCGATCTTCGCGATCCTGTGGTGGGCGCACATTGCGATCGTCGCGGCGTTCCTTGGCTTCCTGCCGTTCAGCAAGCACCTGCACGTGGCGACGGCGTTCCCGAACATCTACTTCCGAAAGCTCCAGCCGCGTGGCGAGTTGCCGGCCATGGATCTCGAGGCCGAGGACGCGACGTTCGGGATCCGGACCCTCGCCGATCTCGGCTGGAAGGACATGCTCGACGGTTTCACGTGCACCGAATGCGGGCGCTGCCAGCAGGCCTGCCCCGCCTGGCATACCGGAAAGCCCCTGAATCCCAAGAGCTTCATCATGGGCATCCGGGAGATGTCGGTGGAGGCGGAGCACGGCCTGCCCCTGATCCCGAACTCGGCCATCGTCCGCGACACGTACGGGCTCGACGACACGATCCAGGCGGCCATGATGGCCAAGCCGATCGTCGACGATGCGATCCCGTTCGATGCGGTCTGGGACTGCGTCACGTGCGGGGCCTGCGTCGAGGCCTGCCCGGTCCTCATCGAACACGTCGACAAGATCATCGGCCTGCGCCGGAACCTGGTTCTCGAGGACTCCCGCTTCCCGGCCGAGCTCAACGGCGCCTTCCGGAACATGGAGGGGGTCGGAAACCCGTGGGGGCAGCCCCCGGCCTCACGTCTGGACTGGACGAAGGGCCTGTCGTTCGATGTCCCGATCGTTGCCGACGTCGCCGCGGCCGGGAAGCTCGGCGAGCTCGACGTCCTGTACTGGGTCGGGTGCGCGGCCGCCTTCGACGAGCGGAACCGCAAGGTCGCCCGCGCCTTCGCGACCTGTCTCGATGCCGCCGGGCTGAATTTCGCAGTGCTCGGCCAGGAGGAGTCGTGCACGGGTGATCCGGCGCGGCGC
>JANMPD010000004.1:0-3236 GCA_031369685.1 Chloroflexota bacterium
TGCCGACGTCGCCGCGGCCGGGAAGCTCGGCGAGCTCGACGTCCACTACTGGGTCGGGTGCGCGGCCGCCTTCGACGAGCGGAACCGCAAGGTCGCCCGCGCCTTCGCGACCTGTCTCGATGCCGCCGGGCTGAATTTCGCGGTCCTCGGCCAGGAGGAGTCATGTACGGGTGATCCGGCGCGGCGCATGGGCAACGACTACGTCTACCAGATGCTCGCGAGTGGCAACATCGACACCCTGAACCGCTACCGGATGGGCGAGAAGACGATCGTCACCGCGTGCCCGCACTGCTTCAACTCGATCGGCAACGAGTACGGCCAGCTCGGCGGCAACTTCCGGGTCATCCACCACTCCGCGTTCCTCAAGGAGCTCCTGGCTGACGGCCGGCTGCGGGTCATCGACGACGAGGCCGTGCCGCGGAAGTCCGTGACCCTCCACGACTCGTGCTACATGGCCCGCTACAACAACGTCGTGGCCGAGCCGCGAGACGTGCTCGGGGCCGTGCCGGGACTCGACCTCGTCGAGATGGACAAGAACGGCAGGAACACGTTCTGCTGCGGCGCCGGCGGTGGGCGGATGTGGATGGAGGAGACCCGCGGCACGAGGATCAATGCCGCCCGGACCGATCAGGCCCTGTCCACCGGCGCAACCACGGTCGCGACCGAGTGCCCGTTCTGCATGACGATGATGAAGGATGGCCTGGAGGCCGCTGAGGACAACCCCGGCGGCGAGGTGAGGGCCGTTGACATCGCCGAGCTGCTTGCCGAATCGCTTGCACCCAAGGAGCTCTCCGGCCGCCAGCTGCCGGTCCTCCAGTAGCGGGCGCTAGCCCGGGAGGCTCCCTCCACAGCCGGCGCAGGTGGCGTCGGTCACGGTATTGGCCAGCCCACAATTCGGGCAACGCGTGACGCCCTCGGTCGAGGCGGCAAACGGGCTTTCTTCCGGAGCCTCCCGGCGGCTGAGAATCGCCCACGATGCCAGCGACCCGATGATGGCGGCACCCGCGAGCACGACCAGCGTGACGAAATCCATGACGTCCACCCCCAGCGCGGTCGGATCGTTCCCCCGCCGTGGATCCGGACCAGCCTCGACAGCGTACGCCTCTGTCGAGGATTCGGGAACCAGGTTCGGCTGTACGATGGTCATGGTGACCACCCGCAATCCGGCTGATCGGCTGACCGAGGAACAGGTCCTCCTGCGTGACACGGTGCGCCAGCTGGCCGTCGAACGGATCGCCCCGCGTGCCGCCGAGATCGATCGAACCTCGGAGTTCCCCGAGGACATTCGGCAGCTCCTGGCGCAGCAGGACGTCCTGGGCCTGCCATTCCCGGTCGAGCACGGCGGTGTCGGTGGCGACCTCCTGACCATCTGTGTCGCGATCGAGGAGATCGCGAAGGCGTGCGCGACCAGCAGCCTCATCCTGATCGTGCAGGTCCTCGGATCACTGCCGCTCCAACTGGCGGGATCGCCCGAGCAGCAGGCTCGATTCTTTCCGGCCCTCGCCTCCGGCAAGACGCTGGCCGCGTTCGGGCTCACGGAGCCCGAGGCAGGTTCGGATGTTGCCGCGGTGCGCACCCGAGCCGTCCGCGACGGCGATGCCTACATCCTGAACGGGACGAAGCGATTCATCACCAACGGCAGCGTTGCCGGGTTCATCACGGTGTTCGCGGTGACGGATCCGGAGGCACCGCGGCATCGTCGGCTGTCGTGCTTCGCCGTGGAGGTTCCGACGCCGGGATTCCGGGTCGAGCGCCTGGAGCACAAGCTCGGGATCCGCGGGAGCCCGACGGCCGAGCTGGCGTTCGAGGACGTTCGCGTGCCGGAGGGCAACCGGATCGGTGCCGAAGGTGACGGTTTCTCGATCGCGATGGCAACGCTCGACCGCTCCCGGCCCGGTGTCGCCGCTCAGGCCATCGGGATCGCGCAGGGCGCCCTCGATACCGCGGTCGCGTATGCCCGCGATCGTCGCCAGTTCAACCAGCGGATCGGCGATTTCCAGATGGTGGCCGCCATGCTTGCGGACATGGACTCACAGATCGAGGCGGCCCGACAGCTCCTGTACACCGCCTGTGTCGAGATCGAGGGCGGGGGACCCGACGTTGGACGCTGGTCGGCGATGTGTAAACTCATCGCCGGGGACACCGCAATGCGTGTCACCACCGACGCCGTCCAGGTGCTGGGTGGCTACGGCTACATCGACGAGTTCCCCGTCGAGCGAATGATGCGAGACGCGAAGATCACCCAGATCTACGAGGGAACCCAGCAGGTCCAGCGACTCGTGATCGCCCGTGCGCTAATGGGGCGCCCGACGTCCTGAGTTCGACGCACCGCTGATGAACGGAGGCTCCTGAATCCCGTGCACATCGTCGTCCTGACCAAGCCGGTGCCGGATCCAGCCGCCGCGGCCGAGCGACTGGGGCCCGATCATCGGCTCGACCGGGCGGCCTCGCCGGCCGTCGTCAACGCCAATGACGAGTACGCCCTCGAGGCGGCGCTCAAGTTGATCGATGCGGTCGGTGGCGAGATCACCCTGCTGACGATGGCGCCGACCGGTGGCGCCGACACGATGCGCAAGGCGCTGGCGATGGGGGCGACCCGCGGGGTCCAGGTATCCGATCCCGTCCTCGCGGGCTCCGATACGCGCTCCACCGCGACCGTGCTGGCTGCGGCGCTGGGCGAGCTCACCTTCGACCTCGTCCTTGCCGGCGCCGACACGTCGGATGGCGGCGGCGGCGTGGTGCCCGCCGGGGTGGCGGCACTCCTCCGCCTGCCGTATCTCAGCAACGCGGCGAAGATCGAGCCCGACGCGGGCACGGGCCGGGTCACGGTCCGTCGGATCACGCCGACCGGGTACGACGTCCTCGAGGCGCCGATGCCCGCCCTCATCGTGTGCACGCAGGCCCTTGGCGAGCCGCGCTACCCGTCGCTGAAGGGGATCATGGCCGCGCGATCCAAGGAGATTGCCGCGCGTACCCTGGCGGACCTCGGAACAGACCCGGCCTCGGTCGGCGGGGCGGTGGCGTCGAGCGCCGTGATCGAGACCCGACGACCACCGGCTCGGGGCGCCACGATCCATGTGAGAGGCACCGCGGAAGAAGGCGCCGCCGCGATCGTCGACTTCCTCGTGGCGCGGAGAATCATCTGATGGCCACGATATGGGTGATCGGCGAGATGAACGGCGATGGCTCGCTGACCCGAATGTCGGCCGAGACCGCGACGCTGGGCCGGACCCTCG
>JANMPD010000066.1:0-8125 GCA_031369685.1 Chloroflexota bacterium
CAACCGTGGCCCGATCAAGGGCGGCGGCGCATCCACGACCGCCCTCCAGGACCCTGCGTTCCGTGATGCGCTCGGTTGGGCGGTTGACGGACAGAAGCTCGTCGACGTGACCCTCGGTGGGTTCGGCGTCGCCGGAGACTCGATCGTTCCCCCGTTCCACAGTCGCTGGTACGTGAAGCCGGACAACATCCGGACCTTCGATATCGCCGAGGCCAACAAGCGCCTCGACGCCGCGGGCTACAAGCTCAATGCCGACGGCAAGCGCCTGGACAAGGACAACAAGGTCATCACGCTTCGGGTTACCTGGCCGGACTCGGAGGCGGAACATGCCACCGATGCCCAGTTCATCAAGGGTTGGTGGGAGCAGCTCGGCGTGGGCGTCGATGCCTACGTGACCGAGGAAGGCAAGCTCCTGGACGACCTGCTCCCGCCGGAGGGCGGTGGCCTCGCCAACTTCGACATCGAGCTGTGGGGCTGGGTCGGCGATCCCGACCCGACCTCGTTGCTCAACGTCCTCCGGGGCGAGGAGATCGGCAGTTTCAGCGACAGCTTCTATGACAACCCGCGGTACGACGAGTTGTTCCTCCTGCAGCGCGCCGAGGGCGATCAGCAGAAGCGGTTCGACTATATCAAGGAGATGCAGAACCTTGCCTACGACGAGGCGCCCTACATCGTCATGTACTACGACGCGGAGCTCCACGCCTATCGCAAGGATCGATTCGGTGGCTGGACCAACCAGCCCTCGACCGGTGGGACACCGCTGTTCGGCTATGGGTCGATCGGCTATACCGAGTTGACCGAGGTGAGCGCCATACCAGCGCCCACGGAAAGCAGCACGGCCACGGCGGGCCCGACCGCGGCGCCGGGCGATGGCACCGCCGGAGATGGCTCGAACGCTACCCCGCTGATCCTCGGCGGCATCGTGCTCGTCGTGATCATCGGGGGCGGCCTCCTGCTCATGCGCAGACGGGCGGCTCCACCTACCGAGGAGGAATGAGCCGAACCCGCAAGGGTTCTGACAGCGATGGGGTCGCCGCGAGGCGGCCCCATCGTCACGCCCGCTGAATGGGCGGCAATTTCCTCGCCCGAAAGGTCGGGCAGGCGGCGATCACGATCGCGGCGATCATCGTCATCAACTTCGCGCTCTTCCGGCTCATGCCGGGGTCACCCGAGCGCGTGCTCCTTCGGGGCACGCCAAACGTCACCGCCGAGCGCATCGAGGCCCTCCGTGAGCGCTGGGGCCTGAACGACCCGATCTCCCCAATCGACTTCGCGGACGGCGGCCCGACACTCCACGCCAACAACCAGCTCTTCAAGTACGTCGGGGCAACCCTGACCGGTGATCTCGGCTACTCGTTCATTGCCCGCGGACAGACGGTGGTCGATGTCCTGGGCCAGCGGATCTGGCCGACCCTCCTGCTGTTCGGGCTCGGGGAGCTCGTGGCGATCTTCCTCGGTCTGGCGCTCGGAGCGTACAGCGGCTGGCGACGTGGCGGCCTGATCGACTATGTCGGCAACGGGGTCTCGCTGATCCTGTACTCGACGCCATATTTCCTGCTCGGCATGGCGTTTCTCCTGATCTTCGCGACGACGTTCAACTGGCTGCCGACGTATGGGATGCTGACGGCAGGCCGCGCCTACGGGTCACCGTTCGACTTCGTCCTCGACCTCGGCGCCCACCTGATCCTCCCGCTGGCCACTGTCTCGCTCGGCCTGGTGGGCCAGTACGCGATCGTCATGCGATCGTCGATCATCGAGACCCTGTCAGAGGACTACGTCAACACGGCCCGAGCCATGGGCCTGACCGAGGGACGAATCCTTCGCCGTCACGCGCTCCCGAATGCACTGCTCCCGACCGTCACCCTGATCGCGATCAACCTCGGGTACGTCATCGCCGGCGCGATCACCGTCGAGGTCGTATTCAACTGGCCTGGCCTCGGAACGCTGACCGTCCAGGCCCTGACCGCGCGCGACTACCCGGTCCTCCAGGGGGTCTTCCTGCTCCTGAGCGTGGCCGTCGTCCTCGCCAACCTCCTGGCGGATCTCGTCTACGGACTCCTGGATCCGCGGGTGCGGACATGACCGCCGCGGGCGTCGCGGACGGCATCGGGCGGGAGTCGCGATTCCGGGCATCGTGGGCGGGCGTGCGGGACTTCTGGCGTCGATTCGCGCGCCGCCGTGACGGTGTCCTCGGCCTGGCGATCCTCATCTTCTTCATCGTCCTGGCTGCCTTCCCGGAGCAGCTCGTCGGTGCGTTGCAGACGGCCGTCACGGCCACCGGTCCGCGGCTCGCTCCGCCCGGCGGCGGGTTCCTCCTGGGGACGGACGAACTCGGCCGCGACATCGTGAATCTGACCGTCCACGGGGCACGAATCTCGATGGTGATCGGGCTGTTGGCAACCCTTGTGACCGTGGCGATCGGTGTCCTCATCGGGATCGTCAGTGGGTTCATCGGCGGTCGGGTCGACGGAATCCTGATGCGGATCACGGACTTCTTCCTGGTGATCCCGACCTTCGTCCTGGCGCTGATCCTCACGCCGATCATCCGGGACGTCGTGGGATCGGCGACAACCGAGGTCTTCGGGATCCGGATGACCCTGATCGTCATCGTCGTGGTGATCGGGATCACCAGCTGGTCGTCGACGGCGCGGATCATTCGCGCCCAGACGCTGTCCATTAAGGAGCGGGCATTCGTGGACCGGGCGCGGGTCGTCGGCGCGGGACCGTTCCACATCATGCGAGTCCACATCCTGCCCAACGTCGTGAACCTGATCGTGGCCAATGCGGTCCTCACGTTCGCTGGGGCGGTCCTGACCGAGACCACGCTCTCATTCGTCGGACTCGGCGACCCATTTCAGCCCTCCTGGGGCCAGCTGCTGGATGCCGCGCGATCGGTCGGCGCCCCGGGCCTCGGAGCGTGGTGGTACTTCGCTCCACCGGGCCTCGGGATCATCCTGGTCGTCTTCGCCTTCACCCTGTTCGGCAGCGCGCTCGATGACGTGCTGAATCCACGGCGAGGAGGGCGCCGATGACCGTCACCCGCGAGCGCAAGCTTCCGAAACTCGCCGTCCCGGGTGCGCCCCTGCTCGAGGTGGAGGACCTGCGGACCTACTTTTCCCTCGACGGTGCCACGGTCCGTGCGGTCGACGGGGTGTCCTTCAGGCTGGAGCAGGGTGAGGCCCTGGGAATCGCCGGCGAATCCGGATGCGGCAAGACGACGACGGCGCTGTCCCTGGTCCGCCTCCTGCCACCGAATGGCCGGATCGAAGGCGGTTCCGTTCGCCTGTACGGGATTGAACTTGTCGACAAGTCGCCGGATGCCCTGCGGCGGTACCGATGGCGCGAGATCTCGATCGTCTTCCAGGGGGCGATGAACGCCCTCAACCCCGTCAACACGGTCGGCGAGCAGATCGCCGAACCGATCTCGCAGCGGATGGGCCTTGGTCGGGCCGCGGCGACGGCGCGTGCCGAAGAACTGCTCGAGCTTGTGGGCATTCCGAAGAAACGCGCGAATTCCTATCCCCACGAACTGTCCGGCGGCATGCGCCAGCGCGCAATGATCGCCATGGCCCTCGCCTGCGATCCGGCCATCGTGATCGGCGATGAACCCACAACCGCTCTCGACGTCATGATCCAGGCGCAGATCCTCGAGCTCCTCGAGCGCCTCCGCCGAGACCTCGGCCTGTCGCTGATCCTGATAACGCACGACCTGTCGGTGATCGCCGAGACCTGCGATCGGGTGATGGTCATGTATGCGGGTCGCGTGGCCGAAGAAGGCGCCGTGAGCGAGGTGTTCAGCCGGCCTCGCCACCCGTATACCCAGAAGTTGCTGGCCGCATTCCCCAACATCCACTCCGACCGTCGCGCGCTCGAGGTCATCCCGGGGTCGCCTCCGGACCTCCGGAACCCGCCGCCCGGGTGTCGGTTCGCCCCGCGTTGTCAGTTCGCGATGGACGTCTGTCGGGTCGAGGTTCCTCCCGAGGTCACATTTGCCGATGGCGTGCGCGTCGCCTGCCATCTGTACCCACCGGGCAGCGACGGGGTCCCGATTACCGAGGTTGCGGCCACGGCCGACGCACCATCACCGGTTGCCCCGCAATGAAGGCCGAGCACGACAACGCTGCCGCCGACGAGCTCGTTCGGCTCGAGGGTCTCGAGGTCCATTTCCCCATCCGTGGCGGTTTCCTCGACACGTTCCTGCGGCGGTCACACGGCGTCGTCAAGGCGGTCGACGGGATCGACCTGACCATTCGCCGCGGCGAGGTCCTCGGACTGGTCGGCGAATCGGGGAGTGGCAAGACGACCACGGGCCGGGTGCTCGTGAAGCTCACCCGGCAGACGGCCGGACAGATCTTCGTTGACGGCGTCGACGTGAGCCGGGTCTGGGGACAACGGGCACTTCGTGACTACCGCCGACGCGTGCAGATCATCTTCCAGGATCCGTACGAGACCCTTGACCCGAAGCAGTCGATCTTCGACTTCGTCGCGGAGCCCCTGATCGTCAACAAGCTCGGCGGCTCAGCGGCGGAACGGAAGGCGACCGTACTCGCCGCGATCGAAGCCGCCGGTCTGCGGCCCGCGACGGACTTCGCCGCCAGATATCCGCACGAGTTGTCGGGAGGCCAGCGCCAGCGGGTGGTGATCGCCGGTGCCCTCGTGATGAACCCGGAGATCGTGGTCGCGGACGAGCCCGTGAGCATGCTCGACGTGTCGATCCGGACGGAGCTCCTGCGGCTCATGCTGGACCTGCGGGAAGAACGCGGTCTGACCTACCTGTTCATCACCCATGACCTGTCACTCGCCTGGGTGCTCGCCGACCGCATTGCCGTCATGTACCTCGGCAAGATCATGGAGATCGGTCCGGCCGAGCAGGTCATCCGAAACGCGCACAACCCGTATACGCGGGCTCTCGTCAGCGTTTCACCGACCCCGGAGCCACCGAGCCCCGGCGAGCGAGCGAACCGCACGATCCTGGTCGGCGAAACGCCCGACGCGGCTCACGTTCCGAGCGGCTGCCGATTCCACCCGCGCTGCCCGTTGGCCTTCGATCGATGCAAGGTCGAGGAACCGCCCCTGTTCGATGTCGGCGCGGGCCACCAGGCGGCCTGCTGGCTGGCCGAAGGCGGGCGCGCGCTGCCGATGCTCCCGACCTCGAGCCCCAGCGCGGTGCCCTCCCGACGCCCGGTGCTAACCCCGAGCCCGGTGCCCACCCCAAGCCCGGTGCCCGGCCCTGGGGAGGCCCGCTAGGCCGCCTCGTCCATGGCGTCCTCGGACGAGAGCGTTCGGTACACGAGCCAGCCCACGACGGCGCCCACGAACGGAGCCGTCAGGTAGATCCAGATCGCCGCGAAATCCATCGACACGATCGCTGGGCCAAGGGCTCGCGCCGGGTTGACCGAGGCGCCGCTGAACGGGATCCCGGCCGCATGGATGGCCACCAGTGTCAGCGGGATGACAATGATCGCGTGCCCGGCATCCTTGCGCGTCACGGTGAGGATCACCGCAACGAAGATGGCGGTGAGCACGACCTCGGTGAGGAATGCTCCGCCGTCGCTCACCCCGGGCATGTTCTTGGTTCCGGCGACGACCGACTGACTGGACAGCGCGAGGATCACCGCGGACCCCGCGACGGCGCCGATGACCTGGGCGATCACGTAGCCGATCGCGCCCATGACGTCGATCCGGCCGTCGAGCAACGCGCCGAGTGTGACCGCGGGATTGAAATGGCCGCCCGAGACGTGGCCGCTCACGGCGATCGCGGCGATCAGGGCGAGACCAAAGCCGAGCGGAATGACGACGAGTGCCGGCGAGCCGGGGATGGCACCAACGGCCAGGATGGCCATCGAGCCCATGCCCACCAGGATGAATGTCCCGACGACCTCGGCGAGTAGCTTGCGCGTATCCACGGTCCCTCCTCCTGACGCCCGATCGGGCAATGTCGGCATCATACCGACCGCTCGTCAGCCGCCGATGGGTCTCAACGGGTCGGTCCGACCAAGCGCGGCGCGCAGCAGGATGGCATCACGCCACGTTCGACACAACACGTCGACCAGCTCCATGCGATCGCCGGCGGACAGGAGCGCTGCCAGGAGCGCCGTCGTGAGCGTCTCGGTCGCAGGTCGGTCCGACACTGTCGATCCGACGGCAATCGCTCCGTGCCGCTCCAGGAGGACGGCGCCTGGAGCCGGGCCTTGCTGAGGGGAGAACGACGCGGCGATTCGGGCCGCGAGCTCGTCGCTGCCCATGGCACCGAACGGAACGACCGGCAGGACGGGGAGGTGATGGGCCGTTTCCGGAAGGGCCAGTGGATCCGGCCCGCTACCGGCGAGGGTGAGCGCCATCGAAGCCGGCAGGTGCGCGTGGACGATGGCCACCACGTCGCCGCGGGCCCGGTAGATGGCCCGGTGGATCACGATGTCCGAGCTCGGCGCCGGTCCTGATGGACTAGGGCCTGCCGTCGAATCGAGCGGCACGACGACCAGATCCTTCGGGTCGAGCTCGTCCTTGCGCCGCCCGGTTGGCGTGGTCAGCAACGTTGACCCCGACAGGCGGATCGAGAGGTTTCCCTCGCCCGCGCTGATCAGGCCACGTGATCCGAGCCGCCGTCCCGCCGCACAGATGGCTACGCGAAGGGCGGCCTCGTCCGCCTGCGGTTCGTCTGATCGGTCCATGGCCGGATGGTAGCGCCGTCGCGTGCTCGCTTCGCGGGCGTCGGGCCTGCGTCACGGTTGCCGGCTGCGAAGCCCGGCCGATGCCGCCTGTCAGGCCGCGAGCGACGACTCCTCGGCAACGGCGTCGACCACGTCCCATGTCGTGGCGCACTCATCGCACCGGAGCGAGTCCGGAATCGGCAGGTCGATGGCCATCGGCGCAGTGCAGCAGGGGCGGTCAATGAGGATCATAGGCCCAGCCTCCGCGAACGGTGTGACAGCTCGCGTGGCACAAGGACTGTGTGGACCTACCCCGCTTTCGTGGACACCTACCATCGCGGCAGCGACCGCGGGAAGGAGTCCACGTTGAGGAGACACACGCACTACAGCACCGAGTTCCGGGGGGAGGCGGTGCGGCTCGCCGAGACGTCGGGCCAGTCGATCCGCCAGATCGCCATGGAGCTGGGCATCTCGAACGAGAGCCTCGCGAGGTGGATCCGCCTGGCGCGTGAGCGGCCGGCCGGGACGCCCCTCGCAGCCGACGAGCGGGCCGAGCTCACCGAGCTCCGCCGGCGCGTGAAGGTCCTCGAGATCGAGCGCGAGATCCTGCGAAAAGCAGCCGCCTTCTTCGCTCAGGAGACCGAGCGGACCCGGTGACCCGGTTCCGCTTCGTCGAGCAGGAGGAGGCGAGGTATCCGGTGCGGATCCTGTGCACGGCGCTCGGAGTCTCCCCGAGCGGCTACTACGCCTGGCGTTCACGCGGCCCCTCCGCCCGTGCCGTGTCCGACGCCGCCCTCGCGACCGAGATCCGCCGCTCCCACGCCCGCAGCCGCGGGACGTACGGCGTGCCTCGGGTCCACGCCGACCTCGCCGAGGCGGGGCATCACGTCTCGCGCAAGCGGGTCGCCCGGCTCATGCGCCGGGACGGCCTCGCCGGCATCCACCGGCGAAGGTTCGTGCGGACGACGATCCGAGACGAGCACGCGGCGCCGTTCCCGGACCTCGTCGACCGCGACTTCAGCGCGGAGGGTCCCGACCGGCTCTGGGTCGCCGACATCACCGAGCTGCCGACGAGGAGCGGCTCCTGCTACCTCGCCTCGATCGTCGACGCCTTCAGCCGCCGGGTCGTCGGCTGGTCGATGGCGACCCACATGCGGGCCAAGCTCGTTACCTCCGCCCTCGACGCCGCGATCGTCCGCCGCCGCCCGGGCAGCGGGCTCGTCCATCACTCGGACCACGGGTCGCAATACACGAGCGTGGCGTTTGGACGGCGGCTCCGCGAGTCTCGGATCGCGGCGTCGATGGGCTCGGTCGGCGACTGCTACGACAACGCGATGGCCGAGAGCTTCTTCGCCACCTTGGAGACCGAGCTGATCGACCGCTCGGACTGGGCGAGCCCGGCCGAGGCGAAGGCCGCGGTGTTCGAGTTCATCGAGGTCTTCTACAATCGGATCCGCCGGCACAGCAGCCTCGGG
>JANMPD010000081.1:0-5401 GCA_031369685.1 Chloroflexota bacterium
TCGCGTTCGGTGGCCGAGATCGCGAACCTCGCGCCCAACGACTGGCAGCCCTATGTGGGCCGATCGGCGTTCGCCCACAAGGGCGGGGTGCATGGCGCCGCCGTCGCGAAGGTGGAGCGTTCCTATCAGCACATCGACCCGGCTTTGGTCGGGAACGAGGGTCGACTCGTCGTTTCCGAGCTCGGTGGCAAGGCCAACACCGCCATCCGCGCTCGACAACTCGGTCATGGTCTCGAGGGCGTCGACCCGAAACAGCTGTCGGCGCTGATCAAGCGCCTCGAACATGAAGGCCTGTCCTTCGAGGGCGCCGAAGCGTCATTCGAGCTGCTGATCCGCCGCCAGGCCGCGGACTACGTTCCGCCGTTCAAGATCCTCGACTACACGTGCCTCGTGGAGCAGCGCGGCGGTCGTGAACTGCTGGCGGAGGCAACGGTCAAGGTCGAGGTGGACGGTGAGGTCCTCCACACTGCTGCCGACGGCAATGGGCCCGTGAACGCGCTTGACACGGCGCTGCGCAAGGCGCTGGGCGCGTTCTACCCGGTCCTCGATGTCGTTCACCTGTACGACTACAAGGTCCGGATCCTCGATTCCACGGCAGCGACCGGGGCTCGAACGCGCGTCACGATCGAATCCTCGGATGGTTCGCGGGAATGGTCCACCATGGGCTCGGACACGAACATCATCGCCGCCTCGGCCATCGCCCTGGGCGACAGTCTCGAATACGCGATCTGGAAATCCGGCGCCCAGCTTCGGCGCCGGGACGAACGACATTTCACCACGATCAGGCCCGGGAGGTAGCCCCGATGTCACAGGTAGATGCGCTTCGCCTCGCGCGATGGACGGTCACGTCCGGCAGCAACTCACAGAGCCGGGGTGCCGTGGTCATCGAGGCCGGCGACCATCACTGGCAGGCGTCAGCGCAGGGAAACGGTGCCGTCGATGCCCTGTTCGGTGCCGTTGACATGGCCCTCGCCGAGGTCCTCCACGGCCACCCGCGACTCGTCCGCTATGACGTCCATGCCGTGGCCGAAGGACCTGATGCGGAAGGCGTCGTGAGCATCCGGATCCGGCCACCTGAGTCGGCACCAGGCGCCCGTGGGGCGGGGGAGTACGACGGCCAGGCCCGGGGGACCAACATCATCGCAGCCTCGATCGAGGCCTACGTTGAGGCGCTCAACACGATGCTCGAAGAGGCCCATTGGGCAGGCGCTGCCGATGAGGCGAGTCACGGCAAGCGAGCGGCCCGTGCCGCGACCCATGGCGCCGGTATCGGGAAGCGCGCCGAATTCGACCAGGACGAGGCCCATCACGACACAACCGGCTGGTTCGAGCAGTAGCCTCGATCTCGTGACCGATCCTGCCGATGATGCCTGAGCCCGTGCCCTCGGGCGGTCCTGTCTCCTATGCTGGCGAGCCGGGCGCCTTCGCGGAGGACGCGGTCATCGCCGCGTTCGGTGACGTCCCCCGCACGCCGGTGGGCACCTTCCGCGATGTCTTCGCGGCTGTCGCCGACGGTACTGCCGGCGCGGGCCTGCTGCCGATCGAGAATCTGCTCAACGGCACGGTCCGAGAGACCTACGACCTGCTGCTCGAGTACGACCTACGGGTCACCGGCGAGGTGGTCGTTCCGGTTCGTTTGTGTCTCGCGGCCCTGGGCGGGCAGTCGCTCGACGCGATCGGTCGGGTCTACTCGCACATCCAGGCGCTCGGTCAGGCAGAGGCATTCCTGCGCTCACGGCCGTGGACGACCCTCACGACCTACAACACGGCCGGTGCCGGGAAGATGATCCGGGACAACGCCGAGCGTGGCGCGGCGGCGGTCCTGTCACCGCGTGCGGCCGCCCTGTTCGATCTCGAGATCCTCGCGGATGACATCCAGGGCGCGGTGGATAACCGGACGCGGTTCCTGGTCGTGGGGCAGGATCACGAATCGTCGCGCCAGGAACAACTACCCGCCGGGCCTCGCCGAACGACGCTCGCGTTCGCCGTCCGCAATGAACCCGGGACGCTCCTTCGGGCGCTCGAGGCGTTTGCATCCCGCGGGGTGAATCTCTCTTCGCTCGAGTCACGGCCAAGCCGGAGGGCCGCCTGGGAGTACGTGTTCTGGGCCGACGTGGACGCAGACGCCGCGGAACCTAGGTGCGCCGCCGCGCTGGAGGATCTGCGCACAGCGTCCACGATGGTCCGAATTCTCGGGTCCTACCCGCGCGCGGCCGAGTCGCTCGGCGCCTGAGCCGGGCATGAGAACGGCCCACCGTTGCCGGCGGGCCGTGGAACGCGCCGGGTTACCTGAATCAGATGGCGCTGGCGCAGTGCATGCACTTCGACGCGTCAACCGCGTTGGACTGCCTGCAGAACGGGCACGTCTTGCTCGGTGCTGGCGGGGCCGCCGGGGCCTCCTTGATCATCGCCTTGCCGATGATGAACACGACGAAGGCGATCACGATGAACGCGATCACGGTGTTGACGAACGCGCCCCAGTTGATGGCGACGGCGGGCTTGTCGCCGACCGCGTCCTTGAGTGTGATCGCCAGCGTACTGAAGTCGACGCCCCCGAGGAGCACGCCGATCGGCGGCATGATGATGTCATTGACGAGCGAGCCGACCACGTTGCCGAGGGCGACGCCGATGATGACGCCGACCGCGAGGGCCAGCGCGTTGGTCTTGACCAGGAATTCCTTGAATTCGGCGATCATTCGATCAGTTTCCTCCCGAGCATGAAATGAGCGGGCCAGATCTCGACCCGCTCTGTGGTGGTTGTCCCGGGTCGAGGTCAGTGACTGACCATCTTCGGCAGCTTCTTGGCCTGCTCGATCCAGCCGGCGACGACCGACTCGGACGGAACGCGCCGAACCGTGTTCGGGCGGGCGGCATCGAGCTCTGCGAACGTTTCGGCGAGGTTCTTCGCGTTGCGCTGGGCGAGCTCCGCTGGGGAGTCGACACCGGCAGCCTCGAGCAGATCCGAGTACTCGGACCCGACGCCACTGATGCGCATCAGGTCGACGTGGTTCGTCCACTCCAGGATCAGCTTGCCGCTGATCCCGGTCATTTCCGCGACCTTGTCACGGCTGACGGCCGTCGCGCCGGCCATGAGCATGTCGTCGGTGGTCTTGATGCCAGCTTCCTGGAGCTTGGCGGAGTGGGCAGGCCCGATGCCCTCGACGTCTTCGATCTTCATTGGATCTCCTCCCGGCACGCGCGTCTCGACAAGGGGCGAGACTGGCCCAGCGCTAGCCCTGTGGGGCCAGCCAATGCTACGCTGACGAGGCCGTTCCGGCGCCCTGTTCGACCCGAGGCCCAATGCCTGACGCCTTCGCCGAGGCCATGCGCGCCGCCTACGAATTGAAGCCTGGCGAGCCCGCCATCGTGCTCGGAAGCGCCATGCACGAGGGAGACCTCGTGAATGAGCCGCGGGTCCAGATTCCGCTCGCAATGCTCAACCGCCACGGGCTGATCGCCGGCGCCACGGGCACGGGCAAGACCAAGACGCTCCAGATCATGGCAGGGCAACTGTCCCAGGCGGGCGTGCCGGTGTTCGTCGCCGACATCAAGGGCGACGTGACCGGGATGGCCGCACCGGGTGACGCCTCCAACCCGAAGATCCAGGAACGCTGTGCTTCGATGGCCTTTGCGTTCGAGGTCCGGGCCCATCCCGTCGAATTCCTGTCCCTGTCCGGCGCCCGCGGTGCCCAGGTGCGGGCCTCGGTGCACTCGTTCGGGCCGGTCCTGCTCGGCAAGGTCCTCGACCTCAATCCGACCCAGACCTCGATCCTCGCCCTGATCTTCAAGTACTGCGACGACAACGACCTCGCCCTGCTCAACCTCGACGACCTCGTGACGACGCTCAAGTACCTGTCATCCGAGGAGGGCAAGCCGATCCTGGCCGACTACGGCGGGATGTCCGCCGCGAGCGTCGGCGTGCTGCTCCGTTCGATCGTCGTGCTCCAGCAGGCCGGCGCCGACGTCTTCTTCGGCGAACCGGAGTTCGACGTCCGGGACCTCCTGCGGACGACACCCGATGGGCGGGGCATCGTGTCGCTCCTCGAGCTCAGCGACGTCATGACCCAGCCGCGCCTGTTCTCGACGTTCATGCTCTGGATGCTGGCCCAGCTGTACGAGATCCTGCCCGAGGTCGGCGACCTCCCGAAGCCCAAGCTGTGCTTCTTCTTCGACGAGGCACATCTGCTCTTCCACGACGCATCCGATGCCCTCATGGAGCAAATCGAGCGGACGGCCCGCCTGATTCGATCGAAGGGCGTTGGCGTGTACTTCGTGACGCAGGCCCCAACCGACGTCCCGGCCTCGGTCCTGTCGCAGCTCGGCAATCGAGTCCAGCACGCACTCCGCGCATTCACGCCCGACGACGCCGACGCCCTCCGCAAGACCGCACGGACCTTCCCGATGACCGAGTTCTACGACGTCGAGCGGACGATCACCTCGCTCGGCATCGGTGAGGCGTTCGTCACGGCGTTGTCGCCCAAGGGCGTCCCGACGGCCCTCGCCGCCACGCGACTGATCCCACCCGACTCGCTCATGGCGGCGATCGACGACAACACGTTCCGCACGATTACTGCCGGTAGCCTCCTGGCCACGAAGTACGGGGCAACCATCGACCCGGTCAGCGCCCACGAGATCATCACCGGCCGACTTGCCGCTGCCCGGCAGGCCGCCCAGGCCGCGGCGGCTTCTGCCGCGAGCGCCGCCGGGCTCCCGGCACCGACGGCCGGCGGGGGCGGCATGATGACGCCCGCCCAGCAGCGCAGGGCCATCGAACAGCAGGCGCGGGACATCGCGCGGGCCCAGCGGGAGGCCGAGCGGGCGCGGGCGGCCCAGCGACGGGCCGACGCCGCGGCCGCCCGTCAGCGCGACCGGATGGTCAACACGGGGGTCAGGACGGCAGGCCGCGTGCTCACCTCCAAGGCCGGTCAAAACCTGCTTCGTGGCGTGTTCGGGACGCTCTTCGGCGGCGGCAAGTAGCCCGTCGCCAGGCGACCGACGTGGATCAGCCCGTCGCTTCGCGACCGACGTGGATCGGCCGAGGCCCAAATACGAACAGCCTTCGTGTTAGGTGCCGCTCACCATCTCCTGAGCCCAATCGAGCGGCAACGTCCGAGGCGTTCGTGCTCGGGTCCCCGAGATCGGTGCCGATCCCGGGCGTCGGCACGCCCGGCGCCGCACCTTGCACGACCCCGGGTCGTATGTGGCTGGAACTTGGCGCCTCGTTGGACGTACCACGACCCCGGTTCGTATCTGGCCGAAACCTGGCCCGTCGGGGCGAGTACCACGAGCCCGCGTCGCAGTTGCCGAGGACGCTGGCGCGACGTTAGCTAGATCACTTCGAGCTTGTCCGGGAGCGGGTCAGGTGACGGCGGGAACTGCGGGTTCATCTGCTCGAGCGTCT
>JANMPD010000012.1:0-3519 GCA_031369685.1 Chloroflexota bacterium
GAGCCAGGATCAAACTCTCCGAAAATGCACAGCCTTGCGGCTGCGACTTTATCCGAGGGTTTGACCGCTCGCACATCCGTTTTGTTGTTCCGGATTTCCTACCACTCTTCAGTTGTCAAGGTGCAGCACCCGAGGCGCGACAGCGACCGGCGCAGACCGCGAATGATGCGGCTTTTTGGCCGGGCCGTCAAACCCGCGGTTCACCGACCCGGGACCGGCTGGGCCGGGGTCGACATTGCCTGCTTCCAGGCGACGGTCGCGAATGTTAGGCGCGTGCCGGCCGACCCGTCAAACCCATCCTCGGCGGCCCATCTCGGGCGCGCCCGGACTCAGATCGGGCTGGTCTCGACCAGGAGGATGAGCGCGGCCCCGGACAGCCATGCCAACAGCCCCAGTTCGACCGACGGTGTGGCCCCGAACACGGCCGTTGCCAGCCCGTAGACAAGGAGGCCGAGGAGTCCCGCCCCGAGCGCCTTGGCCAGGCGCAGTGCGATCTCCGCGGCCAGTTGGCTCACGCTACGGGCTCGCTGATCGATCGCCGGCCCTGGAGCGCCCGGATGAGCGTGACCTCGTCGGCATATTCGAGGTCCCCGCCAACGGGAATTCCGCGCGCGATCCGGGTGACGGACCCGACGTTGCCGTGGAGTCGTTCATCCAGGTACATCGCCGTGGCTTCGCCCTCGAGCGTGGGGTTCGTCGCGATGATGACCTCGACGAACGGCGTGCCTTCACGCGTGGCCAGATCGACCCGCTCGAGTAACTCCCGGATCCGCAAGCGATCCGGACCGATACCGTCGATCGGCGAGATGGCCCCATGGAGGACGTGGTACATGCCCCGGAAGACTCCCGTCCGTTCGAGGGCCAGGACGTCAAGCGGCTCTTCGACGACGCACAGGCGCAGCGTGTCGCGGCCACCGTCCCGACAGATCGGGCAGCGAGGCGCGTCGCTGATGTTGAAGCACACCTCGCAGAACACGACCAGCTCGCGCACGGCGATGAGGGCCGCGGCAAGCGTGCGCGCCTCGGCGTCCTGGGCCCGAAGCAGGTGGTAGGTCAGCCGTTGTGCCGTCTTCGGGCCGATCCCGGGCAGGCGATTGAATGCCTCGATCAGGCGAGCGACTGGTTCGATGAGGGGCGTTGCCACGACGTCTAGCGGCCCAGCAGGCTGCCCAGGCCGGCGCCGAGTCCACCGGTGACCGCGCTCATCTTCTGCTCCGCCAGCTTGCGCGACGCATCGAGGGCATCGTTGATTGCAGCAACGACCAGGTCCTGGAGCATCTCGACGTCAGCCGGATCGACGGCCGATGGGTCGATCGTGACCGAGCGGAGCTCCTGCTTCCCGGTTACGACCGCATGGACGACTCCGCCCCCGGCCGAGCCTTCGACTTCGGCGACGGACAGCTCTTCCTGGATCCGCGCCATGTCCTGCTGCATCTGCATCGCCGTGCGCTGCAGGTTTCCCATCCCCATCGGTTTCGCTCCGCTTCCGGACTGGTTGATGGATCAAGTCTGGCGGATGGGCGCGTCGCCTGCTCGCCGGACGACCGGGGCTTCGGCGCGGGAGTCCAACCCGCGATCCAGCACCCGCCGTCAGCTGACTTCGGCAGCGTCCGGTTCGTCCGCCTCGAAGATCCGGCGGGCCTCCGCCAGGACGAAGGCGGCTTCCTCGTCGGCGGGCAGGGGCGGGATGTTGTCCAGGTTCGTTGCCACGCACCGAACGCCGACCGTCTTCCCCAGGACGCTCCCGATCGATTCTTCGAGGATCGATCGTCGCCGCTCGGCGACGTCGCGCAGGAAGCCCTGATCCTCCGGGAAGCCCAGGGTGACGACGTTGTTCTCCACGCTCATCGGCAGGCACACGGCGATCAACGGCTTGGTGGGCGGATGCGCGCTCACGCGCTTGACCACCTCGGGCCAGCTGCGGCGCAGCCGGTCGAGGTCGGTCGTTCCGTCTCCGGACGCCGGCGCGGCGCTTCCGGGTGCCGGCATGTCGGCAGGCGGTGCGGTCGCGGGGGCGGCAGCACGCGTGGCGGTTGCGGCCGGCTGCGTCGCGATGGGTCCGGCGTCGGCGGGTGCAGGTTGCGACTTCGACAGCGGATGTGGCATCGATGCTGGCGGCGTCGCCGACCGAGGAGAAGCAGCATCGCGGGGCGGTTGAGGCCGGGCAGGCGGTTGGGCCTCCGGTCGCGCGGAGGCGACGGTCGGTCCGCCGGGTCCCACCGCCTGCGGCGGCCTCGGACCTGGCGCTGCCGTCGGACCTGGCGCTGCCGGTTGCAGTTCACGGGGATTCGGGAACAGGGCCAGTTCGAGCTGGAGGCGGAGTCCGCCGATTCCCGCGCGGTTGGGATCGATGTCCCCAAGGCGCCGGGCCATGGCGACCGTGACCGCGACCGACCGTGGATCAGGACTGCCCGACCCCGCGGCCGCACCCTGCGCGCCGGATGCCGATCCGGGCCCCACGAGACCGGAGCGAACCAGTTCGACGAGCTGCTCGAGGAAGGCGCGCAGGTCCCGTCCGCGATCTTCGAGCTCGTCCAGGATTCGGACGCCGGCTCCAACGTCGGCGTCGGCCATCGCGGTCACGAAACCGTCGATCGCGTCGGCCGGTGCAAGGCCGAGCAGATCCCTGACGGTGCCTTCGTCGAGTCGGTCGCCGCCCGAGGCGAGGAGCTGGTCCAACATCGATTCGGCGTCGCGCATGCCTCCGGCGGCGAGGCGGGCAATCAGCTGGATCGCCGCGGGTTCGGCAGCGCGTCTATCACCCTCGAGGATCCGGGTCAGCTTGCCCTCGATCTCCGACGGCGAGAGACGTCGAACATCGAAGCGCTGAAGCCTCGACAGGATGGCCGGGGGGAAGTCCTGCGGGTGCGTCGAAGCGAACATGAAGACCACGAAGTCGGGGGGCTCCTCAAGGGATTTGAGGAGGGCGTTCCAGGCGTCCTTCGTGATCTGGTGCGCCTCGTCCAGGATGTAGACCTTGCGCTTCAGGTCCGTCGGAGCGTAGTTGATCCGCTCGCGGAGTTCGCGGATCGCGTCGATGCCGCGATTCGATGCGGCGTCGATCTCGATGAGGTCGAGGGCACGACCTTCCCGGATCGCCACGCACGACGGGCAGGTGTCGCATGGGTCCCCGTCCTGGAGGTTCGTGCAGTTGATGGCCTTGGCGAGGATCCGGGCGAGCGATGTCTTGCCCGTCCCGCGCGGCCCGACGAACAGGATCGCGTGCGCGACCCGTCCGGTCCGAACGGCGTTCTGGAGGGTCTGGACGACGGCCTTCTGGCCGACGATCTGGGCGAACGTCTGCGCCCGCCAGCGCCGATAGATCGCCAGGTGCGGGGCAGCGGCGACGGGCACTGCGGGTGCCGATGGGTTCGAGGCGCTCTTGGTCACGCGGCTCCTCGGGGGCGAGTGGCCTGTTCGATCAGTATGCCGTGCACCCCCTGTCGACCGAGCCGCGCCCGGGCCCACCATCGAAGACGGCTCGGACCAGGCCGTTCCGCGGCACCCGGCGAAGATCGC
>JANMPD010000059.1:0-1780 GCA_031369685.1 Chloroflexota bacterium
GTAGTCCTCGATCGCGTACATCGACTGGTCCTTGCCGTAGCCCGATTCCTTGAAACCGCCGTGCGGCATCTCGGATGCGAGCGTGAAGTGATCGTTGATCCAGACCGTGCCGAACTGGATGGACCGCGCCACGCGCATCGCGCGACCGATGTCGTTGGTCCAGACCGAGGCGGCAAGGCCGAAGCGAACGTCGTTGGCCCAGGCGATGGCCTGGTCCTCATCCGAGAAGCGCTGCACGGTAACGACCGGTCCGAAGACCTCGTCCTGGACGACCTCGCTCTTCTGGTCCGGGCCGGCGATGACGGTCGGCTCGTAGTACGCACCGCCCAGATCCGGGCGATGGCCGCCGACGACGACCTCGGCTCCATCCCGGGCCCGGTCGACCATGCCCGCGACCCGGTCCACCTGGCCCTTCGAGATGAGGGAGCCCATCTCGAGCTCTTCGCCCGTGGTCGGGTCGCCCCATTTCATCTGCTTGACCTGGTCGGACAGCTTGGCCACGAACTTGTCGTAGACCTTCGGGCCGGCGATGACCCGGCAGGCCGCCGTGCAGTCCTGTCCGCTGTTCCAGTAGCTCGCGAAGCGCAGGATCTCGGCCGCGAGATCGAGGTCGGCGTCGTCGAAGATGATCACCGGCGCCTTGCCACCCAACTCAAGGTGGAGCCGCTTGACGTGGTCCGCCGCGACCCGGGCGATCTTCTTGCCGGTCTCCGTGTCTCCGGTGACCGAGATCATCCCGACCTTCGGGTGAGCCACCAAGGCCGGCCCGATCGCATCGCCGGTTCCGGTCAGGACGTTGAGCACGCCGGGAGGAAAGATGTCGGCGGCAAGTTCCGCGAGCTTGATCGCGGTCAACGGTGTTCGCGCGGACGGCTTGAGGACGACGGTATTCCCTGCTGCGAGGGCCGGCCCGATCTTCCAGCCCGCCATCATCAACGGGTAATTCCACGGCGCGATCGAGGCGATGACCCCGACCGGCTCGCGGCGAATGATCGAGGTCCGGTTGGCGATGTACTCGTTGGCCGCCTTGCCCTCCAGATTCCGGGCGGCGCCGGCGAAGAAGCGCAGGTTGTCGGCGATGACCGGCATGTCCACAGCCGCGACGTTCAGCGGCTTGCCGGTGTGGGCGCTTTCCAGACGCGTCAACTCGTCGGCGTTGGCCTCGATCACATCGGCCAGCTTGAGGAGCATCGTCATCCGCTCGGCCGGCGTCGTCTTCTGCCAGGTCTGGAAGGCCGTGGCCGCAGCCTCGACGGCACGGTCGACATCCTCGACGTCGGATGCGGCGACGTGGGCGATGACCTTGCCATTGGCAGGGTTCTCGACGGCGAGGGTCTTGCCGCTCGCACTGTCGACCCATTCGCCGTTGATGAACTGCTGGTGGGTCTGGACTGGGTCCATGACGTCGGTCATCGCGGGTACCTCCGAAGGATGCTCGGGTCGCTGCCCTGATCGGGCGCGGGCGGTGGATCGAGGGATGTCCGCCCATTGTGCGCCACGGGAGATAGTCCGTTCCAGCCCGCGGATCGCCCGGGGCAGACGAGAAGGATTTCCCGGGTCGGCGAGAAGCAGCAGGCGCAGGTCAGGCGAGAAGCAGCAAGCCCAGGTCAGGCGAGAAGCAGCAGCACGATGATCACGGCGCCACCGATTCCGACCGCAACGTCGGTCCAGCGCCACATGAGGGGGCGGAACGCCGTGCGTGGCGTTGTGCCGAACGCGCGGGCGTCCATTGCCAGGGCCAATTGGTCGGCGTGGCGGATCGCGCGGACGAGGAGGCCGA
>JANMPD010000132.1:0-2955 GCA_031369685.1 Chloroflexota bacterium
CTCATGGTCTTTCCCCTGTACGTGAGCCTCGAGCGCCTCGACAAGCGCCTGCTCGAAGCATCCAAGGACCTCGGCGCCGGACGATGGGCGACCTTCCGGCAGGTGACCCTTCCTCTCAGTTCCGCCGGACTCCTGAGCGGCGTGATCCTCGTGTTCATTCCGATCATGGGCGAGTACATCATTCCTGCGTTGCTCGGCGGCGGGAAGGTCTTCTTCATCGGCAACGCGCTGGTCGACCTGTTCCTCCAATCCCGGAACTGGCCGTTCGGGTCCGCGGCCGCGATCGTCCTGATCCTGGTCATCCTGACCGCGGTGACGGTCTACCTGCGGGTCGGGTCGAGGGGCGGGAACTCGCGCGAGGTCTCTCTGCTGTGACCGATCGGATCACGCCCCCACCTCGGGCTTCGATCGACCGCGCGGGCCGGTGGGTCGACCGTGCGTTTCGGGTCCAGGCGACCGCGCTGTACCTGTTCCTGTATGTCCCGATCGGCCTGGTCGTCCTGTTCAGCTTCAACGCCGGCAACCGGACCGGCGAGCTGCGCGGCCTCTCGTTCCGCTGGTACGAGGTCGCCGTTCAGGACCCATTCGCGATGGGTGCCCTCCAGAACAGTTTCGTGGTGGGCGCCTGGACCGCCGTCATTGCCACGACGCTCGGCACGCTGGCCGCGCTCGCGCTCCAGCGGACGCCGCGCAAGGTCCGAGCCGTGTTCGAGGCGATCACCTATGTCGCCATCATCATCCCGGGAATCGTGATCGGGATTGCAACCCTGATCTTCTTCGTGAATGCCTTCGCCTGGCTCAACCCGCAACTGGCGGCCATCTGGTCGGCGCTCGGGCTCGGCTCGCCACCCACCATCGGGACCGGCCTCCACACGATCATCGCGGCCCACGTCCTGTTCACCATGGCGATCGTCATTGTCCTGGTCCGGGCGCGCCTGGCGGGCATGGATCGCAGCCTCACCGAGGCCTCGTTCGATCTCTTCGCGTCCCCGCTGAAAACGTTCGTCCAGGTGACGCTGCCGCAACTCCGCCCCGCGATCATCACGGGCGCCCTGTTGGCGTTCACCTTCAGCTTCGACGACTACGTGATCGCCTCGTTTGTCGCCGGTCCGGGCAAGCCGACCCTGCCGATGTATGTCTTCAGCTCGATCCGGCGCGGCATCACGCCCGAGATCAACGCCATCGCGGCCATGGTGCTGACCGTAACGGTCACCATGTTGGTCGTGGTCAGCGTGATCTATCGGCGATCGTCACGGATGAACGCCGCGCAGCCGGGGCCGTAGCCCCAGGTCAGGCGACGACGGGCTGATCCGGCGCGGGGAGGCCGGCCTCCAAGGCCAGGAGTGCTGCCTTGTCCGTGCGCTCCCAGGGCAGATCGAGATCGACCCGACCGAAGTGGCCGTACGCGGCGGTCTGGCGGTAGATCGGCCGTCGAAGGTCAAGAGCTGAAATGATCGCCGCGGGGCGGAGGTCGAAGTGCTGCGCGATCAGTTTCTCGATGACCGCATCGGGAACGTGGTTCGTGCCGTACGTCTCGATGGACACGGACAACGGTCGGGCGATCCCGATCCCGTACGCAATCTCGATCTCGAAGCGGTCGGCAAGGCCGGCCGCGACGACGTTCTTCGCCACCCATCGAGCGGCGTAGGCAGCAGATCGATCGACTTTCGTCGGATCCTTGCCCGAGAACGCGCCGCCGCCATGGCGAGCCATACCGCCGTACGTATCGACGATGATCTTTCGGCCGGTGAGCCCCGCATCGCCCATCGGCCCGCCGGTGACGAATCGGCCGGTTGGGTTGACGTGCATGACCGGGTCGGCGGGGCGGAGTCCGACGGGGATCGTGGGCAGGATCACCGCCTCGACGATTTCATCGTGCAGCCGCTCCATGCGGACGTCGGGATCGTGCTGCGCGGATACCACCACGGTCCTGACCTGCACGGGCTGGCCGTGCCGGTACTCGACGGTCACCTGGGTCTTGCCGTCGGGCCGGAGGTACGGAAGTTGCCCGCTCTTGCGAGCTTCCGCCAGACGGCGGGCCATTCGATGGGCGAGCGCGATCGGGAGCGGCATCAGCTCCGGGGTCTCGCGGCAGGCAAAGCCGAACATCATCCCCTGGTCGCCGGCGCCCAACTCGTGGGTCTGGACACGCTCGCCACGCACTTCGAGGGCGGAATCGACCCCCTGGGCAATGTCCGGTGATTGCTCCTTGACCGACACGAGCGTGCCGCAGGTCTCGTAGTCGAAGCCATAGTCGGAGCGGGTGTAACCGATGTCCCGGACCGTCTCGCGCACGATGGACTGGAAGTCGATATAGGTATCGGTGGTGATCTCGCCGAGCACCATGACGAGCCCCGTGGTCGTGGCCGTCTCGCACGCGACACGCGCCATCGGATCCTCGGCGATGATCGCGTCCAGGATCGCGTCACTGATCTGGTCGCACATCTTGTCGGGGTGGCCCTCGGTCACGGATTCCGAGGTGAACAGGTACTCGGACGCGTCGACGATGCTGGTCATGCGTTGTGGTCTGCCATCGGCGCGAGCGTAGCACGAGGTGCTTGAACCTTCCGGGGCTGCGTCGCCCCCGGGGATTCCGTCCATTGGGGCGCCGCCATGTCTAGACTGCCGACGATGGACGCTCCAAACCTCGATCACGCAAGGGCCCTCGACGCGGACGATCCGCTGCGCTCTTTCCGCAGCCGATTCTCGATGCCCGATCCGCAGCTCATCTACCTCGACGGCAACTCGCTCGGGCGCCCGCCGCTCGCGGCGATCGAGGCCGTCGCGCGGGTCGCCTCGCGGGAGTGGGCCGGGGAACTGATTCGCGGCTGGGATCACTGGCTTGATGCGCCGAGTCGCATCGGTGATCAGCTCGCTCGGCTCATCGGCGCCGAGGCGGGCGAGGTCCTGGTCACGGATTCGACGACAGTCAACCTGTTTCGGCTCGCGTCGGCC
>JANMPD010000141.1:0-2767 GCA_031369685.1 Chloroflexota bacterium
CCGTTCACAAGCAGCGGCTCGACGCCCGACTTGGCGATGGCGTCGCCTACGCTGATCCCCGGACCGTCGGCCTCGCCGAAGTTCCCCAGCGTGATGGTCGCGACGGCATCCCCATTCGGAGTCGGCGCAACGCTCGGCGCACTAGCTCCACAGGCGGCTGTCGCAGCCGCGATCAGGGTGATCAGCAAGAACCGCACCTGAGGCTGACCCATCTCGTCGCTCCTTCTACCTAAGGGCCGTGGGTGTTTCCACAGCCGTTGGAGTGAAGACGCGCATCGCGGGCACGTGTTTCTGAGTGGTCGGCAGATCTGCGATGCGGCCAGAACCGGCCAGCGGTCCGGGCCGACCGCGACCACGGCGGTCTGGTCGCCCGGATTCTGTCCCGGGACGGGTCCAGCATGTCATGCCCAGCGGCTTGGCTACGCGATGTCCGAGACCGGTCGACACGGAGCTCCGCTAGACTGGCCCGATGGACCCGCTGACTCTCTATGGGGCCTTCGCCGTGGGCGCGATGCTGGTCTTCTACGCGCTCGAAGACCGCTCCAGCTGGTTCGTCCTCGCCTTCGCCGGAGCGTGCCTGGCGTCGTCCGTTTACGGGTTCCTCCAGGGAGCCTGGCCGTTCGGGGTGGTCGAGCTCATCTGGTCTGGAGTGGCCGTCCGCCGCTGGCGGGCCCAAGCCGATGTCGGTGAGGCACGAAACGAGCCTTGATGCTGCGCCCCGGTGCAAGGTTTACAGTCTTGCCATGACGAGCGATCGAATCTCCGATGGCGCCCGCCGGAGAGGCCTGCCGACCTCCAAGAGGCGCTACGACGAGCGAATCGGGCTCCGTCTCGCCCAAGGACGCACCGACCGATGCGCTCCACGCCATTCGACGCGCACGGGCGTGATGCTCGTCGTGTCGGCCGCGATCATGGCCGCGGCTTCGGTCGCCACGCACCTGATCGGCACGAAGGCAAGCGCCGAGGCGGCCGAACACGCTGAGCACGCGGTCGCGATCCCGACATTCATCGGACCGCTCGGGGCACTCGTCCTCCTTGGGATCGTCTGGCTGCTGCACCGACGTGCCTTCAGGCCGATCTGGTTCCTGCTCCTGCCGCCGGTTGCCTTCGCGATCCAGGAGCTTGCCGAGCGGTTGACCGTCGGCCCCGAGGCGGAGCCAAGCTTCATCGCGACCGTGCTGATCCAGCTGCCTTTCGCGCTGCTCGCCTTCCTCGTCGCCCGGGTCGTCCTGACGGCCGTCCGTCGCATCGTGCACGTGCTGACCGTTGGTCCGCCCCGACCGAGGCCGCGGGTGGTCGTCCGGGCATGGCCGATCCCACGCCTCTCGATCCCGTCCCTGTCGGCGACTCCCGGCGCCCACCCAGGGCGCGCTCCGCCCGCCCTCGCCTGATCGACCCGACCGACCGGTCTGCTCCGGTCCTGACTGTCTCATCTGCGAGGTTGTTCATCATGGGAACCATTCGTCTGTCCCTGCGCGCCTGGCTGGCCACGTTGTTGGTCGCCTCGGCGCTCCTCTTCTTCGCCGGCATCTATCTCGAACGCGGGACGACCGCGACCGAGACACCGGTTGCCACCGTCCCATCAGGTCATCCGGAGGCCTCGCCTGCTGAAGGTGGCGGCGAGGCCGGCGAGGTCGGTCACTCGGACGCACCCGCTGCGTCCGCAGGTGGAGCCGGTGAAACGGACGCCGAACATGCCGCCGAGGCGCGCCCGTTCGGGATCGATCTCGAGTCACCGTTCCTCGTCGGGGGCGCGATCGTCATTTCCCTCGTCCTGGCCCTTGCCATCCTTCGTATCAAGAGCCCGTTGGTACCCGCGGCGATCGTCGGGTTCGCGCTGCTGTTCATGCTGTTCGACCTGCTCGAGGTGAGCCATCAGCTCGGCGCGTCGCGAGGCGGGCTTGTCCTGATCGCCGGAATCCTGGCAGCGCTCCACCTCGTCACCGCGTTGCTCGCCTTGCGTCTGGTCGCACGACCGGGCCGGAAGCCATTCGTGCTCGGCTGAGGCCAGTCGGGCGGGCCGTCGCCTGGGCGGTCCGCCCGACAATCGAGCCGAAACGTTCGTGCCGGTTGCGGCCTGATGTCGGCAGTCTCATACTTGAGCCATGGCTCAAGTGTTAACGGTCGACCAATGCGATATCGCGTGCCTGCATCCCGATGCCGTCCGACCGTTGATCGGGCGGCTGCTGTCGGCCGACGCCGCACAGGTGACGGCCAGCTGGTTCGACACGCTGGCCGACCCGACGCGCGCCCGGATCCTCCACGCTCTCGCGCTCGCACCGGAACTCTGTGTGTGCGACCTCGCGCTGCTGCTGGATCTATCGGTTTCCGCCCTCAGCCATCAGCTCCGGCTCCTCCGCGAGCGGGGCGCAGTGACGCGGCGCAAGGCCGGACGGATCGCCTTCTACTCGCTCGCCGATGACCACGTCCGCCACGTCCTCGCCGACACGCTGGCGCACACCGCCGAACCGCCGACTCAGACGAGTCGGACCGCATGATGCCCCGTGTCCAAAGTGCCGCTGCGGCAACCCGCGGTCGCCTCCTCGTGGTCTTCTGCCTGACCCTGGCGATCTTCGCGGTGGAGGCCATCGGAGGGTTCGCGGCGAACAGCCTCGCCCTCCTCGCCGATGCCGGACACATGCTCACGGACGTCGCCGGGATCGGGCTCGCGCTCCTCGCCATCTGGATCGGCGGGCGACTGCCGGATCGGGAGCGCAGCTTCGGCTATCAGCGGCTCGAGATCCTCGCGGCAGTGGTCAATGCCCTG
>JANMPD010000202.1:0-4284 GCA_031369685.1 Chloroflexota bacterium
GCTCCACCCGAGTCCCCACTGAATCGGCGGCTGTGCCGAATGTGGGCGCCCGTTGTGACAGCTCCGATGGCACAGCGTTGCCAAGCACCAGATAAGCGCCGGGTGAGCACGTGTCGCTAGCGTTCAGCGATGGACAGCCCTGATCACGCGGCGCACACTCCTTACATCGACACCATTGTAAGGAGCACATCCGTGGAAGTGTCCGCCCGGGTCACGAGCAAGGGTCAGATCACGATTCCCGGCGAGGTCCGTCGGGCACTCGCACTCAACGAGGGCGACCATGTCGTGTTCCGGGTCGACGGGGATCGCGCCATCCTCGCCCGCATCCCCGACCTGCTGAGCCTGGCCGGCTCGATTGCTGTTCCCGCGGAGAAGCGGGGCATGGCGTGGGCGGACATCATCGCGGAAACGCATCGCGATTGGGGGCGACGCCGGCGTTGAGCGTCCTCGTCGACACGAACGTCCTCGTCCGTCACCTGACGGGGGACCCCTCGGAGCAGGCGGCGCGCGCGACGAGATTGCTGTCTGAGGAGCGGGACCTCGTCGTCCCGGACCTCGTGATCGCCGAGATGGTCTACGTCCTGGAGTCCGTCTACGGTGCGGCGCGTCCCACGGTGGCCGCAGCGGTCCGGTCCGTGCTGACGTTCGACTCGATCCACGTGGCCGATGAACCGCTGCTGCTGAGAACGGTCGAGGTCTATGAACTCGGCCGGCTCGACTTCGCCGAGTCCTACCTCATCGCGATGGCCGAACGGACGGGTATCGGCGTCATCGCCTCATTCGACCGATCGATCGACCGCATCGGGACGGTCCGACGCGTGGAGCCAACCTGAGGCAGGCTCGAAGCCGCGTGTTGACTCATGGTGATGAGTCACTTAGGCTGTCGCCCATGACAAAGCGACTCCAAGTGCTGTTCGAGGACGACGAGCTCTCGGAGATCCAGGCGCTCGCGCGGAGGCGTCGACAGACGACGGCCGCGTTCGTCCGCGACGCGCTGCGAGCGGCTCGCGAATCGATGGAGTACCCGTCCGTCGAGACGAAACTTCGAGCGATTCGCGAAGCCGTCGGTCACGCCTACCCCGCCGGGGATGTCGACACCATCCGCGCCGAGATCGAACGCGGCTACCTGGGCGACACGCCTCCGCCGTCGGATCCACCGTCGCGGTGATCCTCGTCGACGTCAACGTCCCGATGTACCTCGTCGGCGCGGACGAGGGCCTGAAGCGGCGCGCCCGCGCGATCGCGGAGCGGGCCATCGAAGCCCGCGAGCGCCTCGTCACCGACGCCGAGGTGTTCCAGGAGATCCTCCATCGGTACGTCGCCATCCGGCGTCCGGATGCGATCGAGCCGTGCACGTCGGCACTTCTCGCCCTCGTCGACGAGGTCTTCCCGATCGAGCTCGAGGACGTCCGACGCGCCTCGTCGCTCGTTCGGGCGAGCCCGCTGGCCGCGCGCGACGCCCTCCACGTCGCGATCATGCAGCGCCACGGAATCGATCGGATCATGTCCTTCGATCGCGCCTTCGACGGGATCCCCGGGCTGACCCGCCTGGCGTAGTCGGCCGCGACAACGCAGACGCTAGGCAGTGGGCCGGCCATCATGGTGTCGCCGAGTCCTGGTCAAGAAGGCATCGCGCACGGCGCCGCGCGGTCACAATGCAGCCGTGAACCGTCGAAACCAGCGATCCACGCGTCGATCACCAGGCACACGGCAGAGACGTGAGCGATCAACCACGTCGAACAACGTCCTCGAGTCGGCGGTGACGGCGATCGTGGAGACCATTCGGCGCGATGCCGCCGGACTCGCTTCGGCTCGTGAGCCGCTCGATGCCGAGCTGTTCGCCAGCGGCGTCCTCGCGATGTGGCATCCGGACATGCCCGATAACGCAGAGCCGCTCGATATCCTCGGCAAGGCCGTCATCCAGCGCCTGGCCGGCCGTGCCGACCCCGATGTCTTCGCGCTGTTGCTGGCGATCGCGGCGCTCGGGACGTCGCCATTCGACGCCGCCGCCCGGGCGGCGGTAGAGCAGCTCAGGAAGTCGGGGAACCCGGAGCCGGTCTGGGGCCGGTCAATCGGCCGCCCGACACTCGTCGACGCCTGGATCTCGTGGGACGAGCTCGATGATCAGGCGAATCTCCTCGCCGCCTTCGCCCATGACCACCGGCCGCCCCACGCCGTGAACCTCATCATCGACGCCAACTTCCAGGGCCTCATCCGGGACGCGTTCGTCGCCGAACATCCGGACAAGGTCCGTCGCGAATGGGTGGCGGCATCCGGTTTTCCCATCCGCCCGCTCTCAGAGCAGGCCCTGGCCGATATCCTCGGGCAGGGAATCGAGATGTTCGACGTGTATCTCGATCCACCGGTCACCGACGAAGCCAGTCGTCTCATGCCCCTCATCCGAGCGCGCCTCCGGCTCCTGCCGCCGCCCAGGCCGTTCGACCGACCGGAGACCTCGGACCGCGAGCGTGATGAGCTCGTCAAAGCCTTCGCGATCTCGCCCGACGCGAGCGGCCTCCCCGAGGCGGGGCCGGGGCCGACCGCCGATCTCGCCCGCTGGTTCGTCGATTTCGCCTGTGACTACGGCGCCGGCGATCCCCTGCGCTGGAGCCCGATCGCCGTCGAGACGCTCCTCGCGGACTGGCTGCCCCGGAAGGCAATCCTGGAGCCTGACGAGATCGAAGCGCTGCCCGAAACGTTGCGCTGCTTTGTGCGTTTCTCGGGGCGGCGGAAGGGTCTTGCGGACCATCTCGTCGCCGAGACGCTCGACGCCGTGAACCAGTTCGCACGGAATTTCATCGAAGGGATGGCCGACGACGACCGCGCGGGGCCGGCGAAGCAGATCCTGGCGGGACTCCGTGATTCCGGGGTCGACCTGACCGATCAGGCCGCAATCCAGCGCTGGATGGACGAGCGCAACGAGACCCTTCGTCTGGACTGAGGCACCCGCGGGCTGGACTGAGGCACCCGCGGGCAAGCCCGCTACACCCGGATGACCGTCACTCGATCGCTTGCGCTGGCCGCGTCGACGAGCGCCTCGATGTCGTCAGGATCCGAGGTCAAGATGACGGCAGGTAACGCAGACACAGCCTCCGCGACCACAATGGCGTCAACGACGTCGAGTACGCCCGACCTGGCGCGCAGGACCCCTGCTTCCTTGGCCCGCTCCGGCGTCGTTTCGATCATCTGGTCGACTTGGTTGACGACCCGATCGATGTGCGCGTGATCACGACGGCCGGTGTAGACCTCTGTCAGGACGGGCGCGGGGATCACGACGAGACGCCCCTCACGCCGAGCACGGACGACGACCGCGCGCGCCGTCGTGTTGCCTGCCGCGAGGGCGGAGATGCCGCCCGAGTCAAGAATGACGCGCCCACCCTTTGGCGGCGTCGTCAATGAGCCCAGTCCATCTCGTCGACCTGACGTTGGACCTCAGCCGGAATCGGCCCGAACTCCTCGGCGAGTTGCTGCTCGAGATCGTCCAGGCGGTCGAACTGGAGCTGTCTGGCCAGCGCCTCGTCAAGGTAGCGAGAGAACCCGCGCCCGCCGACGCGCGCCTTTGCCTCGGCGACATGCTCCTTGGTGAGCGTGGTGGAGACCTTGGTCGTACTCATGACGATATCCTACCCTGAGTAGCATGATTGTCAAAGGGCGGCCACGATGACCAAGACCCGATCGAGTCGATCATCCGGCTGCCTGATAATCGCCGCACGGCGCGCCACGAAGCGCGCCGGACCAGGTCAGCCGATGACGGTCAAGCCCTCGGAAGCGGCAGCGACGGCGAGATCTCGATCGAGCGTCGCGAGTTCCGCTTCCACGTCCACCGCGAGATCAAGGTACAGCGCGTCATAGACCGTCAGACGGTGACGCGCAGCGAGTTCCACCGCTCCCAGCAAGCCGGGAAGGCCTCGATCGGCGGTCTCGACACCGCTCGCGTACAACCGCTCCAGCCGCGTGGCAGCCTCGAGCGCCTGCAGGCGAGCGCCTCGGAGGAGCGCGTTCGCGACTTCGACCGGGAAATGCGGCGGGGCCAGGATCATGGTGTCCGCCTCGGTCCACCCGCGCCACCGGACAAGCCAGGACTCGTCTCCGGCCAGGAGGGCCATGGCCGCCGAGGCATCGATGACGACCGCCCGCTGCCCGAGGCTGAACGTCACCCCGGTGCTTTCGAGTCGGGCCCCGTGTCGGGCCCCGTGTCGGGGCCTGTTCCTGTCCGAGCCCGGCGCTGTTCGCGAAGCGTCGCGACGGGATCGAAACCGGGCGGGAACGGCCGCCTGCGAGCCA
>JANMPD010000223.1:0-2247 GCA_031369685.1 Chloroflexota bacterium
GGCGACGGCTATCGTCACGGGCCCGACGGGCGCATCGGATGTGCGCCGGCGGGTGACGGGAGCCCAGACCGCCGAATGGCCGCCACAACCGGCGCGCAAGGCGCCGCGACGACGCAGCTCGACCTCGAGCTCGCCACCGAACTGCCGCGCCTCGGGATCGAGCCCGAGTGGAAGGCGCAGCAGCGGCTATGGGGCCATCCGTTCCACCCGATGTGCTCGTACCTCGCGAGCTTCCCCGCGGCCCTGACCCACGCCTTCATCGCGCGGTACAGCCGGCCCGGGGACGTCGTGATGGATCCGTTCGCCGGTCGCGGAACGGTGCCGTTGCAGGCGAGCGCCGAGGGTCGGATCGGCGTCGGTAATGATCTAAACCCGTTCGCGCACCTCCTGACCGCGTCCAAGGTCGAGCCGGCCACGCCGGCCGAGGCTCGAACCAGAGTTGCCCGGCTTCGGCTGGCCTGGCCGGCGGCGGCGCCCGGGTACCTGGCGCTGGCTCGCGCGATCCATGCCGATCCAGAGCACGGCGGCCCGGTTCCGGTGCCCGCAGAGGTGGCGCTCGCGTTCCACCCGACCACATTCGGACAGCTCCTGTACGTCCGGGATTCGCTTGACCTCAACGATCGCGTCGACCGCTTCCTGGCCGCGGCGATCACCGGCATCCTTCACGGGAAGAGCGCCTCGTACTTGTCCGACCTGATGCCCAACACGTTCAGCATGGCGCCCCGCTACGTCCGCGACTATGCCGCCCGCACGAACTTCGTTTCGTCGGAACGGGACGTGTTCGGCGGCCTCTCGGCCAAGCTGGATCGCCTGTTCCGCGCTCCCCCACCCGGATCGCCGGGGATCTCGCTCCTGGGCGACGCGCGGGATGCCGGCCGCCGGGCCACGGCGGCGCTCCGGGCGCGCGGCCTGCCGGACCGGGTTCGGCTGGTCGTGACATCGCCACCGTATCTCCGGGTCGTCAAGTACGGCTACTACAACTGGCTGCGCGCGTGGTTCCTCGGCTTCGACCCGCGAGTCATCGATGCCACCCTGGACGACGCCCATCACCGCGCCCCGTATCTCGGCTTCATGCGCGAGGTCCTCCACGGCCTTCGTCCGTCGCTCACCGACGATGCAATCGTCGTCCTCGTGATCGGCGACGTCGCGACGGATCGAGGTCGCAAGATCAGCTCCGGGCACGGACTTGCAGAGCAGGTCTGGGCAGAGGCGGCGGCCCCGGAGGGCTACCGACTGGCGGGCGTGGCCCTCGACGAAGTCCATGCGCTCCGCAAGATGACCAAACTGTGGGGTGATGAGGCCGGGCGAGCGACCCAACTCGATCGGATCCTCGTCATCGGAGCGACGGAACTCGGGCGTCGCCGGGCGCTGAGCGGCGCATCGGTCCCGGTTGACTGGACGTGGCCACCCCGGCTGCGGGCGCTCTAGCCGGTCACCGGGCCCACCAACGGCTGCGAGCGCTCGAGCCCGGCTGCGAGGGCCCTGGGGCGTCGCTAGAATGCGGCGATGCAGCAGATGTACCACCCGTCGGATCTCGCGTCGATGGATCCACTGGTCCTCATGAAGAACCTCGATCACGTTCGGATGACCAGCCGACGCCTGAGCTACATCCTGCAGCAGCAGGTTCACCTCTACGTGCCTGAAGCGAACCAGCTCCGCGAGCAGATCGACCGGTATGTCGAGGCGGAGCGCCAGATCGAGGGCGAAATGGCCCGGCGGCGTATCCGCGCCTGACCGGCCGCGTCGCCCAGAGTCAGGCTGGGGCTTCGGCCGCGATTCTGACCTTGATCCGGGCTCGATCCTCGTTGACGACCTCGCTGACGAGCGCTGCCAGCGCCGGCATCTCGAACAGGCTCAAGCCGATTCCGTTCGCCGACAGGTCCTCGGCACTCCAGCCCTTGAACAGGCCGCGCCCCGCGACTCCGCACATTTCGTCGTACAACTCGGGCCATCCGACCTTCCGGCGTTCGTAGCAGAACCGGACGAACTCGACCGCCTCGTCGGACGGCGCAGCGACGGGCGCGGCGCGCGAAACCATCAATCAATTTCCTCCACGACGGGGCACGTTGAGGCTGGCCGAGGCACGGCGAGATGGGCCGTGACCCGCGGCTGCGGGTGGTACCTGGGTGGCCGGCGGACCCCCTCCCTTGGTTCGCTGCCGACATCCGCATGGTACGCCGGAAGGCCGTCAGACGGCTAGGCGCTTCTCCACCTTTTCGTCCACCAAGTTATCCACACGGTCCGGAA
>JANMPD010000240.1:0-3912 GCA_031369685.1 Chloroflexota bacterium
ACCGGGACCGGTCGTGCAGGGTGCGACACGACACGATGAACGCACGGGGTCGATGTCGAAGCCGATGGCCACGAGCCCAGCCGGCCCGTCTACCACGTCGTGGATCCCCGACGCTGGAGGCCCGAGCCCTTGGCCGAGGCCCACCTCGAGGCCTGCCTGATTCGCGGCGCGGGTCCAGCGTTGCCCAAGGGCCGCGGTCCACGCCGCCGCGTAGCAATTGGTTGGATTGTCGGAATTCGGGACGCAGCCCTTGGTTCCCACCGCTACAAGGTCCGTCCCGACAAACGTTCCATCTACGACAAAGCCGTCCATTGAATCTTCGGGGAAGTCCATGGTCGCCCAGGTATCGCCCACCACCGACGGCGAGGCGTCCGGCACTGGACTCGTGAGGGCCACGGACGCCGAAGGGTTGGGCACGATCGTGGTCGGCAAGGTCTGCCGGGTCCGCAGCAGGGACGACCCCACGGTCGCCACCCCGAGGAGGGCCAGCAGCAGAAGGGCGGCTGCGGCCAGGAGCAGAAGACGCTGAGGTCCGGCGCTCCGGTGGGCGATGGCGGCATACACGGCGGTGTCCACCCGGGACGATGGCAGCAGCGTGAGCGGTCGGCTCAGGATCCGGGCGTCGGCACCCAGGGCGGTCGTCCGCCGGGCACAGGCCTGGCAGCCGGCCAGATGGGCTTCGAGTTCGGCCCGTTCGGCTTTCGTCAGGTCGAAGTCGACGGCGGCGGCGGCGAGCTCAAGCGCCCGGTCATGACCCTGTCGATCGTCGGCGTGTTGGAGATTCACGCCTGACCCTCCGCGGCTTCGAGGAGCAGGCGCAACTGGACGCGCGACCGGCACAGGAGCGTCCGGGTGGCACTGTCACTCCGGCCGATGGAGGCCGCGATCTCGCGGCCGTTGAACCCATGGGCCGCGAGCAGCATGGCGGCCCTCGCGTCCGCGCCAAGTGCCGCCATGGCCGTCTGCAGTTCGGTGTCGCGCTCGGAACGCAGGAGGTCATTCTCCGGACGTACCGGCTCCCTGCGGTCAAGCAGTCGCGGCATCAATCGAGCCCATCTGGACCCCCGCCGGCTTCGGCTGATGGCTGCATTGGCCGCGACCCGATACAGCCAGGGGCGCACCGCCTCGGGCATTCGGCCGGCTCGAGCCTCCTTGATCAGCTTGATGAACGTGTCCTGAAGGAGATCCTCGGCGGCCTCTCGGTCGCGGATCATGCGGACCAGGAACGCGAACAGCTCGGCGCGATGAGCTTCGTACAGCGCAGTCAGCACCGCCTCGTCGGAGCGAGCACCTCCGCGCAGCCGCTCGAGGGCGGGCTGCGGGTCCTCGGGTCGTGTCGACTCTCGCAGGTCGGTCATGCCGGTAGAACGAAGACCTCGGACAATTGTTGCTGGGTCAGGCGAGCGGTACTCCTTCAGCCCGGTAGGCTAGCGCCATGCCCGACTTCGACACCAAGCTTGGAGCACGATCCTGACGCTTGCCCAGGAGTATGTCCTCCCGCGGATCCTCATCGTGATCGTGGCGTACATCGCCCTCCGCTTGGCCCGCGTTTTCGTGCGTGGGGCTTGAGCCGCTCCTGGAGGAACTGGCTCGGACGCGGCGGCGCGGCTATGCGACCGCCGTCGGTGAATACGAGCTGGGACTCAATGCCGTCGCGGCGGCCGTCCACGACGCCCGCGGCCATGGGATCGCCGCCGTCGACATCTTGGGTCCGGCCTTCCGCCTGACGCCGCGCCGGATCCCGGAACTCGCCGCCCAGGCACGGGAAACGGCGACCGCGATCTCGATCAAGCTGGGTGGCGCCACGACCTGAGCATCCGCGTTGCTCGCCGTCCCGGAACGTCCTGGCGCCCCCCGCTCGTCGCCCCGCCGCCCCGCTCATCGCCACGCTCGTCGCCTGCTCGCAAAGTGCCGGGCGGGCCATGGTGGTCCTGCCCGTCGTTGTCGTGCGCGCAACAAAGCGACGGTTTGCGCCCTTTCATGCAATCAGACCGTCATCAGCTCCGAGAGCCAGCCGTTGAGGTGGTCGAGCGCCGGCACGCGTTCGAAGCCGCGGGCGGTGAACGGCGTGCCGTCGTAGCGCTCGGCCGGGTGTGCCAGTCGAGCTCACTGTGGAGCCGGTCGTAGTTGTAGTAGGTCGCGAAGTGGGTGAGCCCGTCGGCGGCGGCATCGAGTGTCCGGAAGATCTGGCGGTCGAGCAGCTCCGACTGGAGGATCCCCAGAAGTGCTCGATCTTGCCATTCGTCCAGGGCGATTTCACCTGGGTCCGGATGTGGCGGATGCCGAGCTCCTCGAGGGTCTTGCCGAAGAGGGTCAGGACGCCCGGCATCCAGACGACGAACGGGCTGCCGTTGTCGCTCATCAGCTCGAGGGACGTGCCGCACAGCTCGACGCAGTCGTCGAGCCAGGCGAGGATCGGCACGGCTCGCGGCTGCGCCAGGACGCACAGGCCGATGAGGAACCGAGAGTGATCGTCGACCAGCCCGACGATCCAGACCTTCTCGTACTCACGCACCGAGCGGCGCAGGAAGAACGGACCCTTGATGTCGATGTGCCGCGGCTCGTTCGGACGGCCCCGCTCGTAGGCGGGACAGGGTTCGCGCCGGTTCGATGGCCGGGCCGTGCCGAACTCGGCCAGCAGACCGTCGACGGCGTGGTGGTCGAGCGGATAGATCTCACGCCGGGTGAACTCGGCGGCCCGGCGCTTGGAGTTCCAGTAGGTCAGCAGGCGCACGACGATCACCGCCTGGTCGACCCAGGCCGGCAGGCGCTCCCGCTGCGGACCGCGTGGTCGATCGACGAGGGCTTCGAGTCCACCAGCCGTATACCGGACACGCCAGCGATGGAGGCTCGCCCGACTGACCCCGAGGTCGAGTGCTGCCGCGATGCTCTCGTCCCGGGCGACCCGGACGCAGCGGAGCCGCAGGCGCAGGCTGGCCACGTCTGAACTTGGCGACGGCCCAGGCGGCCGGCCGCCCCGCGTTGCCAGGAGGAGAGAGCCAGGGTCCTCCTGATAGGTGTAACGGAGGATACGACGATGCGGTTCGGCGAGGTTCTTGCCGGGGATCTCGTTCATCCCAGGACGCTAGGACGTGTCCCCCGTCGATGTCTCACAACCCCGGGAACTACACCTAGGGGATCACCGTCAGGACGACGTCGTTCCCGTCCCCGCCTGTGTAACTGATCGTCGCGTTCAACCCACTGCCGAGGAAGTTCGAGATCGTCGCGCCCTGGGCTAGCCCATTGAAGGTTCCGCTGATCGCGCCCGCACCCACCTTGTCGACGATCTGATAGGTCTGGCCGACCGAGGGCGTGAACCCACCGATCGCGACCAATGACAAGGTGACCGTGCTCCCGATCGATACGGCTCCGCTCGAAATACGGTGCTGGTCGTAACCCGTCACGACCGTGGTGCCGCCGATCTCAATGGCAAGGGTCGACCCAGCCGAGAACGTGAGAGCGCCCGTCGTGAGCCGCGCGGCCGAAGAGCCGGGTGCCAGGGTGCCGGTCACCGTAACGGTCCCGGCCATTATCCCCGCCCCGCCCAAGGTCGCGCCCGACGCCACGGTGGCGGCGCTCGCGCCCGTACTCCCGTCGACGAGCAGCCGGCCCGCGCTGATCGTCGTCACGCCCGTGTACGTGTTGGCGCCGGTCAGCGTGAGCGTGCCGGTACCGGTCTTGGTCAGGGTGCCGGTGGTGGTGGCGATGACGCCACCGACCGTCGTGTTGCCGGACCCGGTCACGGTCAGGTTCTGGGCAGTCGCGCTGATGCCGGCCAGGGTGATCGTACCGGCATCGCTGCCGATGCTCGCCGCACCACCGAGCGTGATCGCCCCGGACCAGGTGTTGGTGTTGGCGAGGTTGCGGATGGCGCCGGTGGCGGTGATCCCGGTGCCGATGAGGCTGGTGATC
>JANMPD010000243.1:0-2981 GCA_031369685.1 Chloroflexota bacterium
ACCCGGTTCTTGCCAGACGTCTTGGCCGTGTACATCGCCACATCGGCATTGCGCAGCAGCTCGTCGGCGCGTTCGGTTCCCAGCCTGGCGGCGGCAATGCCGATGCTCCCGCCGACCTGGACTTCCGAGGTTCCGAGCAGAAACCCGACGCGGAGGGAAGCGACGATCCGGTCCGCCACGGCGACGGCCACTTCAAGGTCCGGATCGTCGTCGAGCAGGACAGCGAACTCATCGCCGCCAAGTCGGGCGGGCAGGTCCTCGGGCCGCAATTCGCTTCGGAGGCGCTCGGCGACGTCGATCAGCAGGCGATCCCCGGCTGCGTGACCGAGGGTGTCGTTGACGGTCTTGAAGTCATCCAGATCCAGGAACAGGATCACCGGCATCCGGCCGTCCTTGCGCGCGGCGAGATGCTCGGTGACTCGATCCACGAACAGGCTACGATTCGCGAGGCCGGTGAGGGAGTCGTGGAACGCCTGAAAATTAAGTTCCTCCTTCAGGCGGGAGAGTTCGGCCAGCGAACGTTCGAGGTGGCCGTTCTCGAGTGCCACCGCGATCTGGTTGGAGAGTGTCTCGAGCAGCCGCAGGTCGTCATCACTGAAAGAGGTGCCCTCGGTCAGTCGGTTTCCGATCATGAGCGAGCCGATGAGCTCGGACTCCCCGCGCAGCGGTGCTCCCATACCGCGTTTCACGCTGAGATGGACACCGGACTCGAAGAAGAAAGGCGCGCTGGCCCGAAGCACCATCGGATACAGCAGGTTGGCTCCGAAATCCGTGGACGGGACCATGGCCTCCGGGTCACTCTCATGCCAGGAGCTCGTCCGTAGTGCTTCGAAGCCAGCCGATCGCGGATAGAGAACAACTTCGGCCAGCTCGGCCCGGAACATCGCCCGCGCGTGGTCGAGGATTGCCACGAGTGAGGAGTCGAGTTCCGGCGAGTGCTGGAGGATCCGTGACGATTGGTACAGCAGCTCGAGTCGCTCATGCTTCTCGCGTTCGGAAAGATAGGCGCGGTACGCGACGAACACGATGAACAACGGCAGCGCCATCAACCACAGCAGGCTGGGATTCGTCTGGATAATGACGACGGCAAGGAGCGCAAGGCTCGTGTTCGCGAACGAGACCATGCTCCCGAACCGGATCATCTCTGGCAGCTTCTCGAACTGTGGAGCCCCGCCGGACAGGGTGATGACGAGGGCGATGGTCATGGCACCGATGACGGTTGCGGTGGTGGTGGCAACGAACGCGATCGCCCATTCCTGGGGGCCCGGTACCCCGTCGATTCGCGCCAGTGAATTGACGATCAGGAGTGAAACCGCGGCGATGCAGACGAAGTTCGCGAGATTGAACACCGTCTTGATCAGGCGTTGGCGGCGCTGAACCAGGAGCGCGAGGCCGGCACCGACGAAGACGGCGAGCAGGTAGTCGGTGGGCGACAGGAGGAAGAACCCGATGACCGCCGGGAACTCACTCAGCGAAAACGAGTGTGTCTCCCGCCGAAAGTGAACGTCGACGACCTTCAGTTCAGCAAGCGCAAAGGCAACGGCGAAAACGAGCCAGGGGATCCACCCGTTCAGCGGCGATGGCACATCCTGCAGCTCACTGAAGTAGATGACGGCCGCGACGAGCGCGAGGAGGCCGGTCAGCGTCCAGACCTTGACGGCCGGATGAATCGGCCCGCGTGACAGACCGTGAGCAGGCGTCGCCTGGCCCTGCGAATCAGGGCCGGTGGCAGACTCTGTTCGGAGGGTCTCGCGCCCCCACTTCGCTCGCATTCGTATGAACAAACGCCGGCTCCTCTGTGGCCGTTTTGATTACCCTCCCTGTTGTACCCTCCGCCCTACCAAAGGGCACCGCCCCGTTCGTACGGGGCAGCAAGGGGACCTTCGGCACGTCGTATCCCGCCGCGTTGTCGAGGAGCCGCGCAGTCGATGGGCCGGACGGTCACGGGTCAGACCGCGGTCATGGGCGGGCCGCTCGCACCATCGAGTGCCTGGCGACGGATCGACTGGTACCCTTCCGATCCTCGCATCGAAATCAGCCGCCGGAGCAACAACCGTGTCCGTATCCGAAACCGAAGGCCCTCGAACTCTCGTCGAGAAGATCTGGACCGACCATGTCATTGCCGAGGATCCTGATGCTCCGAGCATCCTTGCCGTGGATCTTCACCTCGTCCACGAGGTCACGAGCCCGCAGGCCTTCACCGGGCTGCGCCAGCGCGGGCTGACCGTTCGGCATCCCGAACGGACCGTTGCAACGGCCGACCACTCCGTCCCGACGACGCCGCGAGGTCTCCCCTTCCTCGACCCGATGGCCGCGGCCCAGGTCCAGCAACTGGATACGAACTGCCGCGAGTTCGGGATCCCGCTCCACGGCATCGGTGACCCGAGCCAGGGGATCGTCCATGTCATCGGGCCCCAGCTCGGCCTGACCCAGCCGGGCATGACGATCGTGTGCGGCGACTCCCATACCAGCACCCACGGCGCGTTCGGTGCGCTCGCGTTCGGGATCGGGACCTCCGAGGTGGAGATGGTCCTCGCGACGCAGACGCTCCTGCAGCGCAAGCCGAGGACCTACGAAGTCCGCGTGGACGGGACCCTCGCGCCGGGCGTCGGGGCCAAGGACATCATCCTCGCGCTCATCGCCCGGATCGGGATCGCCGGCGGGACCGGCCACGTCTTCGAGTACCGCGGTGAGGCGATCCGAGCGCTGACGATGGAACAGCGGATGACCATCTGCAACATGAGCATCGAGGGCGGGGCACGGGCCGGCCTCATTGCGCCGGACGAGACCACGTTCGCGTACCTGAAGGGTCGGCCACACGCACCGACCGGCGCCGACTGGGACGAGGCCGTGGCCCGCTGGCGTACGCTCCCGACCGATGATGGCGCGACCTACGACAAGTCGATCGTGATCGACGCATCGACGCTCGAGCCGATGGTCACCTATGGCACGAACCCGGGCATGGGGATCCCGATCAGTGG
>JANMPD010000252.1:0-9473 GCA_031369685.1 Chloroflexota bacterium
CGCCGACCTCGGAACCACGTCGGCACGCCTCGCCAACAGCATCACGTCGGTCGATCTCTCGAGCCTGGTGCTGCTCGACGTGGGCTTCGCGGTGCTGATCGCGGGCGTCGGGGTTGCCCTGTTCCTGCTCGCCGGCCTCGCCGAACGTCGACGGGAGTTCGCGACACTGATTGCCATCGGGGCGGAGCCCCGGCAGGTCCGAGCCTCGATGGTCGGCGAGGCACTCTTCATCGGTGTCGCCGGCGTCAGCCAGGGCCTGCTCGCCGGTGGCCTGGTTGGGCTTGCGCTGCTCCAGATCCTGGCCGGGATCTTCGATCCGCCAGCCGACAGCCCCGCGATTCCACTTGCGCTCATCGGCCTGATGACCGCCATCGTTGGACTGTCACTCGCCCTGGCCCTGGCTCTGGCCGATCGAGGCCTCTCCCGGTTGAGCGTCGTCGCGGCGCTCCGCGAACGGTGATTGCGATGTTGGCTGGGTCGCCAACGTAGCCGAGACTCCGAAGGTCCTTGATCAATCTCGGGAGTGGCAGGGCAGCTCGGGTGATCCTGCGGTCGCTCGCATCACCAAACGGCCCTAACGAGCGTGAACTCATGATCGGGCAAAGGTCACGAGCCCGTCGTAATCATCGGCTGGGGCGGCCTCGAGCGCCGCGATATAGGCTCGGCGGGCATCCTGTAGTTCTGCCGAACCGCCGTCGAGACGGCCGGTCGCCCAGGAGAACGGCGGTGCGCCGACCGACTGCAAGTACAGGTCCGCGATCAGCCTGGTACACCGCCCGTTTCCATTCGGGAACGGGTGTACGACCACGAGACGATGGTGTATCCGGGCGGCTCTGTGGTCGATTGGATACACCTTGTGTTCGTGCCAGTAGCGGGCGTCATCGAGGGCCTGCCGCAGGGTCGCTGGGATCTGCTGAGGGGACACGCCGATGTTCGTATCCCGGCGCCGCTGAGTTCCGGCCCAGGTCCATACATCGCCGAACATCTGCCGATGCAGCTCGAACACGAAGGCGTACTCGAACAGTCGCAGCACGCCGCCGACGCGCGATTGCCGCATTGCCCAAGGCAATGCTTTCGCGATGTTCTCGTATTCAACCTGGTTGAGGTCGCCTCTGGTCGCAACGAACGCCGGAATCAGGCCGTCGAGGTCCTCCGCTTCAATGGGCGTTGCGCCATCTGGTTCAGGACCAATCGCGCCAAGAACGAAGTCCCGGTGAACGCTACCGCTCACCGCTCAGATCCGAAGTCGTGCCGTCCACCTTGGAGACGTCGTTACGCCAGATGTCACCGGCAGCGATGAGTTCCCGCGCGTAGGCCTCGGCGTAGACGGCGCGGCGGCCAGGAGCAACTGTCTGGTCCTCGAGGCTCATCGTGTCCGCGACGTAGCCGAGCCGTACCGCCGCGACACGACGTGCCTGACGCAGCACGGTGTCCTCGAGCGAGGAGTTCGGCGCGAGCACGTAGACCACGGTGCAATCCATAGCGGCAGCAACCTCGGCGAGCTTGGCGAGGGAGATCCGTCCATCCTGCTCACTCCGTTCGAGTTTGTGGACGGCGACATCGCTGATGCCCAGCCTCGCCGCCAAATCTCGCTGCGACATCCCAAGAGCGGTGCGAATGGCCCTGACCCAGCCCGCGTGCGGCTTCGCGCGCATGGAGACAATCTCGGACGTCGCGAATCGACGATCGAGTTCTCGGCGTGCTTGAGCGGACCGCTGTGTTCGTTCCATAACCCAAAGGTTAGCAATGACGTGACGAATGTCAACCCATGGGTTAGCGCATGAGTCAGTTAATCAAACGTGCAGGTTAACCTCATCGGCATTGCGACGACAGCCGCGGTCGACGCGTCGGGGTCCGTGGCAGGCGCGGGCCATCCCGGCCATGCAGATCCCGCAATCCGCGTCGTAGAGCACCAGAACCCGACGATCGGCGAGCTGCGTGGTCACGGCGTTTCGGCTGCGTGCTTGAGGGCGGCGTTTCGGGTGGCCAGCAGCGAGCGCATGTACCTGCCGAGAACGAGACGATCGACCACACGGCCGATAGGGCCGAGCGGTGATCGGTGCTCCCAGTGGTCGTGCATCCTCGTAATGCTGCCGATCGCCTCGAAGCGATGTTCATGACGGAACCACGCGAACGGCCCGCGCTCCTGGACATCCTCGAACCGGACGGGGGACTCGACCTCCGTAATCCGGCTCGTCAGCGACCACCACAGCCCGAAGTGGCGGGCACGCCAGGTGACGATATCGCCGACTTCGACCCGACCAGTCGTCCGACCAGCGACAGCGCGTTCGCCCGTATGCGCCATCGAAGCGGCGTGCAGATCGAGATCTCGCGCCAGGTCGAACACGCGCTCGATCGGTGCATCGATGTCGGTGGTCAGGTCGATAGTGGTCACGCGCGGCACCAGCGTAGGTCTCGACAACCGAAGGCTCCCGGCTCGGGCAGGCCGGTTCGAATGACTTCCTCCGAGAATGGGATCCGAGGCACGAGGTCGGTCGGTGGTGCGCCATCCTGGAGTGCCGTCAAGTTCGGGGCTGCGAGGTCGGTCCCGGTTCGGCGAGAGCGGGAGACGATTTCATGACCAGCCGCTTCCCGGCGTGCGACGACGTGTCGGCCCACGAAACCGGTCGCCCCCGTCACCGCGATCCGCCTGGCGCCCCTGCCGTTCATATCCATCCCAACGTGCTACGTCTGGATAGCAAGTATCGTATGCCGATTGCCGCCCGCCTATACCCCCATGGGGTATTGACAACTTAACCTGTCAAGGGGTTGACAAGGGTGTAGAATAACGAGCAACGGCCTGTCAGCACTTGACAGGCCCGCAGTCATGTCCAGGACAACGCTGTCGAGCGTCGCGCCCGGGGAACCTTCTCCGCACGAAACGCGTACAGATCCTTGCAGGCGTGATCAACCAGGAGGTCGGTTGGCAGGCGGAATCGCAGCCGAAGTCAAGAGCCGGTTGAACGTCGTCGACATCGTCGGCGAGACCGTTCAGCTCAAGAAGGCGGGCACCACCTACAAGGGGCTGTGCCCGTTCCATGGCGAAAAGACACCCTCGTTCACGGTCACGCCCGCCCGCGATTCCTGGAAGTGTTTCGGGTGCGGCCTCGGCGGTGACATCTTCAGCTTCGTCATGCAGCGCGATTCGGTGCCCTTTCCCGAGGCCCTCAAGACGCTCGCGGACAGGGCCGGCGTCGAGATCGATGAGCGGACCAAGCGCGAGGATGCCCACCGCGCCCGGCTCCGCGACATCCTCGAGACTTCGATCGCGTTCTATCACCAGGTCTTGACCGCGACAAAGCTGGGCGCTCCCGCGCTGGACTACCTCCGCGGCCGGGGCTTCACGGACGCCACGATCGAGGCCGCGCAGCTCGGCTGGGCCCCCGAGGGCTGGGACACCATGAGCCGGAGCCTCGTCGAGAAGCGCGGGATCAAGCCTGAGGAGCTCGTGGAAGTCGGCCTCGCCTCGCAGGGCCGGTCCGCCGGACGCGGTGTCGGCGTGATCGACCGGTTCCGTGGCCGCGTGCTGTTCCCGATCCGTGACCAGAACGGTGCGGCGGTCGGCCTCGGCGGCCGGATTCTCGGGGTTGAAGGCCAGGACGCCGATGGCAAGCAACGCGATACCGGGCCGAAGTACCTCAACTCGCCCGCGACGCCGCTGTTCGACAAGAGTCGGACGCTCTATCTCATCGACAAGGCCAAGGGCGCGATCCGCAAATCCGGTCAGGCCGTGATCGTCGAGGGCTACACCGATGCCCTGATGGCGCATCAGGCTGGTTTCGACAACGTCGTCGCGTCGCTCGGAACCGCGCTGACCCCCGGCCAGGTCGCGCTCCTGACGCGCTACGCCAAGAAGATCGCCCTGGCCTACGACGTCGATGCCGCCGGCCAGAAGGCCGGGACGTTCGGCGTGCAGGCACTCGAAAGTTTGATCGGTCAGCTGGCGGCCACCGAATCGGGGGTCGAGCTGGACGAAGTTCGCGTGGTCCGGCTGCCCGATGACAAGGACCCGGATGAGCTCCTGCGGGACACTCCCGACCGTTGGCGCGAGGAGGTCCGCACGGCCCAGCCGATCGTGGACTACCTCATCGACACCTACACGAAATCGTTCGATCTCAAGACGCCGGGCGGCAAGGCCCGCTTTGTCGATGCCCTCATCCCGACGATCCGCGCGGTTCCCAACCCGGTCATGCGCGATGCCTGGCTCCAGCGCGTGCGCCAGGTCTCCGGGGTGGAGGAACGAGTGCTCCTGGAGGTGCTTCGAAGCGGGCGCTCCGCGACTGGCCTTCCGTCGGCCGGACGGGGCGGGAGTGATGCGCCGAGTCGCATCAGCGTGGAAAGCGTGACCGCCGCCCCGGATGCGCTGCGCGTCGGCGACATCCTTCGTGGGATCCTGCCCCAGGAACAGGAGCTCCTCCGCCTGCTCCTGCTGGTGCCCGAGGTCCAGATCCGGATCACCGAATCGATCGGCCCGGACCGGCTGCCCAATACCGTGGCCCGGGAGCTCTTCCGAGCGATCGTCATCGCCCGCGAGCCGAACGACAACGGCGTCCATCCGCCGTTCAGCCTGACCGCCCTCGTCCAGGGCCTGGATCCGGAGACCGCGGCGCTCGCGCAGGCCCTGGTGGCCCGCCTGGAGCCGAATCCGCGAACCCTGAGCCAGCCCGATATCACCTATGAGATCGAACGCCTGATCATCGATCTCGAGGAGCGCGCGCTCGACGAACGCTCGGAATTCACGCAAGGCGCCATTGCCGAGGCGGAGCAGGAAGGCGACCAGGAGACCGCCGGTCGCCTGCTCCAGCAGAGCCAGGCGATCAACGAGCAGCGCCTTTCGCTCCATCGTCGCCGGGACCAGACCCGGCTCCTCACCCGACCGGTCGACCGCGCCGCCAGCGCAGCGAGCGCCGCCAGCGCCGCCAGCGCGACGCAGACCGCCGCAGCCAAGGGCGGCCCGGGCACGGAGGTCGTGCCGACACCATGAACCCCCGATCCACGCAACCAATGACCACGAAGCCACTGAACACGTCCACAGGAGGATGTATTACCCATGCCCGTTGACCCGCTCGATCAGCAGCTCGTCGAAGCCGTTCTTACCCGCCCGCGGCGCGGCAAGGCCGACATGGAGGAGGCCAAGCTCGCCGGCATCCGCTCCAAGCGCGACGACGACGACGATGATGACGATGACGAAGACGATCCCATCGTTGGGGGCGATGACGGCGACGACGTGACGGCCGAGGTCGTTCCGGACAGCACCAAGCTGCTGGATCCGAAGCTGCCCCTCGATGGGCCCTCCAGGCTGAATGCGTCCGAACTCGAGGAGCCGACGGCGGAGGAGCTCGAGGCCCTCTCGGCGGACATGATCGGGATCGACGATCCCGTCCGGATGTACCTCAAGGAGATCGGCAAGGTCGCCCTGCTGACCGCCGAGGAAGAGGTGGTTCTGGCCAAAGCGATCGAGCTCGGGGAGCAGCTCGTCGACGAGCCGTGGAAGGGCATCGTCTCGCTCCACGAGTGGACGACCCACAACACCGAAACGAAGACCCGGACGCTCAAGCCACAGCACCGGCTGCCGCTTGGCGAAGAGGCACATCGGCTCGTCCGCGACGCCGTTTCGCACAAGGACGCGGCCGACCTGCTGGTCCCGCCGCCGGACTTCCACCTGATCAAGGCGGGCCGCGACGTCCAGTCCGAGGGTACGACCCAGCTCCTCAAGGAAGCCCGGAAGCATCTCGCCACGTATGGCGAGGCGCTCGCCAGAACCGCGGGCGCACCCACTCCGCCCGAAGCGTTCCTGACCCTGCTCGACTGGGCGTATTTCGCGGTCCACAACGGGGATCTCGATTCTCGCGACAACATCGGCCTTCGCGCGATCTACGACTGGACCCGGGACGAGGTTGCTTTCCCCGCGCTCCAGCGCTGGGTCGAGTCGGGCCGCGACGCGGATCTCTTCAAGCTCATGGGCCACGACCCGGAAGTGCCGCTCAACACCAAGCTCGCGCATCGCAAGGGCGAGCTGGTTCGGATCGGGCGCGACGCTCGCGAGCAGCTCACCTCGGCCAACCTCCGATTGGTCGTGTCGATCGCCAAGAAGTACATCGGGCGAGGCATGTCCTTCCTGGACCTGATCCAGGAAGGCAACATCGGGCTCATTCGCGCGGTCGAGAAGTTCGACTTCGAGAAGGGCTTCAAGTTCTCGACCTACGCCACGTGGTGGATCCGCCAGGCAATCACCCGCGCCATCGCGGACCAGGCCCGGACCATCCGGATCCCGGTCCACATGGTCGAGACGATCAACCGGCTGATCCGCGTGTCGCGACAGCTCCTCCAGGAACTTGGCCGCGAACCGACGGTCGAGGAGATCGCCGAAGCCATGTCCAAGGGCCAGGAGGTCCAGGTCACGCCGGAGAAGGTCCGCGAGATCATCAAGGTCTCGCAGGAGCCGGTGTCCCTCGAGACGCCGATCGGCGAGGAAGAGGATTCCCACCTCGGCGACTTCATCGAGGATCGTGGTGCCCTGGCCCCGGCCGAGGCCGCATCGCACCAGCTCCTCAAGGAACAGGTCGAGGCGGTCCTGGACTCCCTTACCGGCCGCGAACGGCGAGTCCTTCAGCTCCGATTCGGCCTCGAGGACGGGCGCGCCCGCACCCTCGAGGAAGTGGGCAAGGAGTTCAACGTGACCCGCGAGCGCATCCGCCAGATCGAGGCGAAGGCCCTCCGCAAGCTCCGCCACCCGTCCCGCAGCCGCAAGCTCAAGGATGACCTGGAGTAGAGGGGCGAGCGGCGCGGCCGCTGCGCGGTGCGGTGCCCGGGGCCGGCGGGCCCATGCCGGCATGGCCCGGCCGCCGGGGCGGCGGGGCGCCAAGCCGGCTTGCCCTGGTCCAGGCCCGGTTTCGGCGTCGGCACGTCTGTTTCATACCTGCCACGTAACAAACCCGGCTGCTCTTACGCGGGGCGTAAGAAGTCGACGCCATCGTCCGCAGGACAAGCCGTTTCATACGCCTCGCGTATGAGGTCGAGCGAGGAAGGAGCGAGTCGGCCCCGTGTAGCCGGATCGGCCGAGTTTCATGCGCGGGACGTATGAACCGAGCGTGGCCGGACGGTTCATACCCGACGTGACGTCGACTTCTTACGTGGGAGGTAAGGGAGCGGGGAGCATGGGCGGGACGCGCCACTGGCTCAGGTGCAGCCCGACCGCGGGCGTACCCGCTGCGGGCGTACCCGCTGCGGGCGTACCCGCTGCGGGCGTACCCGCGGCGCCGTACCCCGAGCGACGAGAACGACAGCGCTCCCTTCCGGCTGCAGGCCCGCGGCGAGGAGCTCCAGGGCGCGCCGACCCGAAGACGGGAACGCCCCTGCGAGCTCATCGGCCGCCTGATGCAGGAACTCGCGAGTGCGGCGAGTGTCCCGTACAACGAGCAGGACGCCATCGACGCCTCCGTCCCGCTGCTTGAGCTGCAACCGTCGAACGAGGGCCTGGGCGTCTCGCGGGAGCGTCTCCGCCTCGACACCAAAGCGCCAGTTCAGCCCCGAGGCGGTCGCGTCCCAGGCGCGTTGATCGCCGGCGATCGGGAGCGGGACCTCGGTCGCCCAGCGCAAGGATCGATGGAGCGTGGCTCGGAAACTGGACAGCAATGCGATCTGAGCAGCGTCCCTGAGCGGCGTAACGCCCGGATAGAGCCGTGTGGACAGGTCCAAGCCGACCATCGCCGCCATTCGTGACAGAGTCACGAGCGGGACCTTGGGCGCGAGCGCGCGCTCGATTCGGCTGACCTCCGCGTTCGAGATGTTGAGCCCGGTGGCCACCGAATCAACGCTCAGCGAACGGTCGAGGCGGGCGTCGCGTAGCTCCTGACCGATCCGAGCGAGCGTTGCCCGCCCGAGGCGCGTACCGCGATCGCTGGGTCGTTCACGTGACGGCATCGACCAACCTTGCCAGCCGGCGCTTTACCGTCGGTCATCGCGGACTCGTCGGTCATCGCGGACTCGTCGGTCATCGCGGACTCGTCGGTCATCGTCGCGCCATAGCATGAGTGCGATCCGACCCAACCACCTACGAGGGACACTTGCGATGACCAACACACCGAAAACCGCCAAGAGCCATGCCTTCAGCCCCGAGGAACGAGCCGCGATGAAGGAGCGTGCCAGGGAGCAGAAGGCTGCCGCGGAGCAGGCGGACGGGGAGAGTGCTGTGCTCGCGAAGATTGCCGAGATGACAGGACCGGATCGCGCGATGGCCGAGCGGCTCCACGCAGTCATCACGTCGGCTGCGCCATCGCTCTCATCGAAGCCCTGGTACGGGATGCCCGCCTATGCCAGGGATGGCAAGGTCATCTGCTTCTTCCAGGCCGCCGCGAAGTTCAAGACGCGGTACGCCACGCTCGGCTTCAGCGACGAGGCGAAGCTCGACGAAGGCTCGATGTGGCCGAACGCCTTTGCCCTCACGAAGTTGACCGCCGCCGACGAGAAGAGGATCGCCGCGCTCGTGAAGAGGGCCGTGACCTGAGCCCGAGTTCCGATGTTCCGAGCCGTCACGGGACCCGCTCGCCACGGACCGATGCCCGGGCCGGCTGTGGCGCCGCCGCGGCGCTCCGCTGGGCCGTTCAGGCACTCCCTTGGCCTCTCCGGTAGGCTCGCGCCATGGAATTACCCGACCTTGGCCGGCCGCTGCCCGAAGCTGCGGTGCCCGGCGAGCCGCCATCGATCGTCGAGCTGGTTCGCAGGGGCACGCTCGACGCGGAGCTAGCGGCGATTGTCTGGGTCCTCGTCGAGGGCCGGATTCCGCTCATCGTGGCCGCCCCGGAGCGCCTCGTCGCGTCCGGGGTGGGCGCCGACATCCTTCGTGGGATCATCGCGTCGCTTCGGCCGGACATCGGCCTGGACGGCCTCGATCGGCTGGCGATCACCGAGCCACTGACGTCGCGATCGGGCCGTGCCATCGTTCACGGCGAGCGTCCCGGCGGCCTCGTCATCGCCGATTCGCTGCAAGCGGTTCGCGACGATCTCGGATCGAATCCACCCCTCGGGCTGACGGACGACGAGCTGTCCTTCCTTGGCTGCGTGCTCGTACTCGGCGAGGATGCGGCGCCACCGGTGGACGCGGCAGATCCGATGATGGCCGCGCACCGGGCCACCCACGTTATCGCGGCTCACTACGTTCGGCCGCTCCATCGCGACGAGCACGGGCATCCGCAGCAGCTCGGTCCTGCCGTCCTCGCGACCTGGGAACCGGCCCGCAGCGTCTTCGAGCATTTCGCGTGGGGCGTCCTGCCGGAGATCGCAGCGCGGCTGGGCCGCAAGGCGGGCGATCTCGAGGCGGATCTCCATCATCGACGCGACGATATCGGCGGACTGGCGACGGCCGGAGTCACCTCGCTCGCCGAAGTCGGGCGGCTCATCGCCGGTTATCGCGTCGGCTACGGGCACGCGCACGACACCAAGGGCCATTGATCGGCCGCAAGGGCCACAGATCG
>JANMPD010000257.1:0-3233 GCA_031369685.1 Chloroflexota bacterium
GGCACCCGGCCATCTGCCCCTCTTCAGCAACATTGAGGACGGCGCCTGGCGCCATCGGCCGATCTCGCTCCTGATCGACTCGATGCAGCTGGACCGGGGCGACGCCCTGGACCCGGCGTTCAAGAAGGCCGCCGCCCGCGAAATCGAGGAATTCCGGCGAGAGCGCGCGGCCCGTTTCCCTGGCCGCAGCGCCGACGAGATCGAGGACGAGGACATCCTCCGTGAGGTCCTGAACACGGTCGGCAAGCCCGACCGGCTGGGTGCCGAGATCCGCTGCGTCGTCTCGGTCTCGATGCTGACCGAGGGCTGGGACGCCAACACCGTGACCCACATCCTCGGGATCCGCGCCTTCGGGACGCAGCTCCTGTGCGAGCAGGTCGTCGGACGCGCGTTGCGCCGGGCGAACTACGACCCGACGCCCGAGGGCATGTTCGAGCCGGAATACGCCGAGGTTCTCGGCGTGCCGTTCACGTTCCTGAGTACGACCGAAGCCGGCACGCCCCGCAAGCCCAAACCCATCCTGACCGTGCGGGCACTTCCAGAGCGGTCGAACCTCCGAATCGAGTTCCCGCGCGTCGTGGGCTACCGCTTCGAGATGCCGTCCGAGACGCTGACGGCGACCTTCGACGCATCCAGCAACCTGGAGCTCTCGACCCGCGAGGTGCCGACGGAGACGCAACTGGACCCGATCGTCGGCGAGATGAACCTGCTCCACCTGCCGCTCAAGGAGCAGCGGATGAACACCGTGGTCTTCGCGGTTGCCAAGCGGACGCTGGACACGTTCTTCCGGGACGACGAGGGAGGGGAGCGCCCGTGGCTGTTCCCGCAGCTCGCGTCCATCACCCGTCGCTGGGTCGACGAGTGCGTCACGCCGTATCTCGGCGACGGCGCCTACCCGCAGCTCCTCCTCCTCGCCGAGTGGAGCCACGCCGCAGCCGAGCGTATCCATCGGGCGATCGCCAAGGGCACGTACGGGGAACCAAGACTCAGTCCGACGCTGCGCCTTTACGACCCGGTCGGGTCGACCGACGACGTCGTCTTCGAGACGACCAAGACCTGCTTCGCGACCACCAAGAGCCACATCACCTACGTCGCCCAGGACTCGAACTGGGAGACCGAGCTGGCCCAGAAGCTGGAGTCGATGCCCGAGGTCGTGAGCTACGCGAAGAACCAGGGTCTCAACCTCAAGATCCCGTACACGTTCGAGGGCCGCGCGGCGAACTACGTACCCGACTTCCTGATCCGGATCCGCGACGCGGACAGTACCGGCCCGGATGACCTCTTGACCCTGCTCCTCGAAGTGTCGGGCGAGGCCAAGAAGGAGAAGGCGGCCAAGGTCGCCGCCGCCCGTGACCTCTGGGTTCCGGCGGTGAACCATTGGGGCGGCCTCGGCCGTTGGGCCTTCCTCGAGGTCACCCACATGGAGAATGCGGCCGACTCGATCCGCTTGATGGTCCTCGAGCCCGCCGTAGCGCGCTCATGACTCACCTACCGAACTTCGACCGGCGCTCCACGTTGGACGTCGTCGACGACCTGGATGCCGGCCGAGCCGAGCGAGTGCACGCCGAGGTAGCGGCGAAGGTTCGAGCGCACGGCGCGCTTGGCAGCCGCCAGCGTGGCGCCGGAGCTGGTCAACCAGGTCCCCCGAACCGACGCGGTCCATCCACCGTCCTCGGGAACGAAATCGACGGTGTACGAGCGCACCGATCGGTCGGGCGGCGGCATCTCGCCCAGGCCAAGAAGGGACGGGACCGATACGCCATCATCGAGCACGTCCCACCAGATCCCATCGCCGTCGCCCTGGATCCTGACGTCCTGCCGCTGGTCCTCCGTGCCGGCAGCCAGGAACCCGAACCACTCGATCGGCACGGTCAACTCGCGCCCATCGACGAGGCGCACGTGAACCGCGTCCGAATCGACATGAACGGCGCTGGCCCGGGGCCAGTCCCGCCACCGACTATCCATCGAAGTACTCATACCAGCGTCTCAGGAACTCCGCTTCATGTTTCGTGACGATCTCCTCGATCCGCGCGAGGTGCCGACGAGTGTATCCCTTGGCGCGTTTCGATCCAGCCGTGGTGAGGTTGAACACCGCCGACCCGTCGGCGAACTCCACGTGGACGTGTGGCGGGTCATGCTCCTGGGAGTGGAAGAAGAACCGGTACGGACCGGAGCGGAGCAAAGTGGGCACGCCGACCTCGCGGATGGTCCGACGGGCGGCCATCATGCCCGCATGCACTTCACTGCGGCTCATCTGGATCGCCGGGCGCACGCAACGAGGTCAGACCGCAGAGGCCTCGCGTTCGATCTGGGCCACCCGGGAACTCGAGATCCCGAGGATCTCACCCACGTCGCGGGTCGAGAACCCGGCCCGCCGGAGTTGCTGTGTCGCGCGCCGCGTCTCGATCGCCACGTCATGCCGAAGCACCTCAGCCTCGCGGCGCATCGCCGCAAGCTGGTCGATCTCGGCGTCGACGTTGGCTGGAAGGACGACGTCGTCGACGAGGTCGATGCCGGCCACCGCCAGATCATCGACCTCGGCGTAGGTCTTGACCAGCTCGCGCGCATATCGCTTTGCCGATCGCAGGGTCAGCCCGAACGTGGCGATGTCCGGATCCAGGATCTGGACGACCCAAGCTCGTCCATCGTGCTCGTATCTTGCGACGACCTCGCGCATCTCAGCCTTTCAGTGAGCCCTGAGGAGCCACTTTGTCCCGAGGGCCCGCTCTCCCTGTCGCTCGATACTCCGAAGCGTCCCAAGCGAGAGCGAACGAGTGCGTGCGATGACCGATCGAGCGGTCACCGGAACGGTGAACAGCAGCTAGACATTAGCCGTCAAGTACCTTTGCAGTCAAGGGCCAGTCGAGACCCATCAAGCAAGGCTAGGGGCGGCTTCTCACCTGGCGATCACCAACATAACCCGGCGGTGATCCATGCCTGACAAGATGAAACCCAAGCCTGCGACGCCCGTGCGCGCCACCACCCACGCCGACGCCCGCTCCAACATCCCGACCGCCGAGCTCGAGTCGTTCGCCCGCCCGGAGGAGAAGAGGCCCACGATCGTGCGCTACCCCCGCGACCCCAGCCTGGATCCGCAGCTCGTCTGGAAGGGCAAGGACGAGCAGGACGCGGCCGACCTCGAGGTCCCGGCCGTCCCCATCTACATCCAGGAGACCATCGACCCGCTCGCGCTCGTCGAGGAGCTCCGGGCCGAGAGCGAGGGTCGGCGCGCC
>JANMPD010000275.1:0-3650 GCA_031369685.1 Chloroflexota bacterium
GCCGTCGCCTGGCGCATGCCCTCGAAGTCGCTTGCCTCAACGGCCAGGCGGAGGACCTCCTGGGCCGCGACGCTCTCCCGGAGGATCTGGCCCGTGGGGGTGATGTCGTTCAGCTCGTACGCGTTCCGGCGCCGGAACTCGACCGGGCTCATGCCGAGGCGTTCCGCGAGCCGGTTCACGTGCGTCTCCATCGCGAACTCGACCTGGGGCGCCCCGAACCCGCGGAATGCACCGTTCGGCGGCGTGTTGGTTCGGCCGGCGCGAGCGCGGATCCGGACGTTCGGGCAGCGATACGGACCGCCCGAGTGGAGCGCGCCCCGGGACAGGACGACCGGCGTGAGCGTGCAGTACGCGCCGCCGTCCATGATCACCTCGATGTCCTGGGCGACGAGTGTCCCGTCGGCCATGACCCCAGTCCGGTGCCGGACGATGGCCGGGTGGCGCTTGGTGGTCGCGGCGAGGTCCTCGTGGCGGTCGTAGATCATCCGGACCGGCCGGCCCGCCTTCATGGCCAGCAGCGCGGCGTGGAGCGCGATGATCGAGGGATACTCCTCCTTGCCGCCGAAGCCGCCGCCCGTCTCGGCCTGGATCACCCGGGCCTGCGATGCCGTCAGGCCGAGCGACTTCTTCATCGCCTTGTGCACGTAGTAGGGGCACTGGAGCGAACCATGAACCGCCATTTCGCCGCCCTCGCCCGGGACCGCGATCATCGCGTTGTTTTCGATGTACAGCTGCTCCTGGTGGCCGACCCGGTACTCCCCCTCGAGGATCACGTCCGCGGCGGCGAAGCCGGCGTCGAGATCCCCGTTCGCGATCTCATAGCTCGCGAAGAGATGATCCGATGCCTCGGGGTCGAAGACCGGGAGGAGTGGCTCGGTGACGAGCCGGACATGGGACTTCAGCTGGCGGATCGTCTCCCGATCGGGGGCCGCGATCAGGGCGATGGGTTCCGCGTGATGGCGGATCTCTCCGCCCACCGGAACGAGGACCGGTTGATCCTCCTTGATCGCGCTGACCAGGTTCTCGCCGGGGATGTCGGCGGCGGTCACAACCACGACCTTCGACCAGTCGATGTCCGGGTCGAGTTCGATGGCGATGAGGCGCGCGCGCGGCTCGGTTGAACGGATGGTGGCGCCGTACCAGGCGCCCGGAAAGACCAGATCGTCGGCGTACTTGGCGGCGCCGGTGAGCTTGCCGGGGCCCTCGCGGCGACGGGGGAAGCCGGCGGCACGGCCGGCGGTCGTGGTGCCTCGCTCAAGGACGAGCGCATCGGGGGCGGACCGATCCGGCGATACGACTGGGCGCGGCATCGTACGGGTCGTCATCAAACGACGGGATCCTCCGGCAAGAACTGCTCCCTCTGAGGCGAGAGCGTATCACCACGGACAGGGCCATCGGCCTTGGCGCGATGGGTCTTCGGCGCTGCGAGGGACCTCAGGGCGATGGGCATTCCTCGCCGACGCCGAGTGGCCCGAGGCACAAGGCCAGGCCCATGTGCTGCACCACGCGGAAGGTGAACGGGCCGACACGGTAATCGATCGCGAGTCCGGTGAACCCGGCCTGGCCGGGCCGGTCGCCATGAACGACGAGAAGGATCGGGATGGCGTCGTCGACGGTGGTGTCGCGTTCGATCGTCGCTGGCAAGATCTTGTACAGATCGCTGATGACGCCGCCATTCGGCAGGACCGATTCGAACCCGACGCCGATGACACCAGCCGAGGCGGACCCCGGCAGTCCCACGAGAATGCGGTCGACCACCAGCCCGCCGGTGATATCCATCGGCGTGATCGCCTCCACGGTTGCGGCCCACGGCCAAGGGTTGGTCAGCGGATCGGCGCCGATGTAGATGGTCCTGCCGACGGCCGACCATTCCGACGCCTGCGTCCCAACGCCCCAATGGTTGCCTGGCGGGGTCAGGTCGAGCCACAGCGGGTCGTCACGCACCCCGGGGCGGAGCGGACCGCCCGGGTATCGAAGCATCCCGATCACGTTGAGCAGGACCACCGCCACCAGGACCACGACAACCCGGACCCGAAGCGATCCCATGCCGATCATCGCCCGGGCCCGCTCAGTCTCGACCACGCCGGAGGGAACGACCCGGCGTCGCCCCGGTGTGCGACCCGTTTGCAACGACCGGCACGCCGGCCACGAGGACATCGTCGATCCCGACCGGGAACTGGCGCGGCTCGTCGTACGTGGCAAGGGACCGAACGCGGGCGGGGTCGAAGACCACGACGTCCGCCACGTAGCCATCGGCGAGTCGTCCGCGATCCCGCAGGCCCAGGCGCGCCGCCGGCATCGAGGTCATCTTCGCCACTGCCTCCTCGAGGCTGAGGATCCCCTCGTCCCGCACGAACTGGCCGAGGATCCGGGGGAACGAGCCGTACGTCCTGGGGCTCGGCTTCGCGCCGACGAAGGTCGAATCCGTTCCGATCATCGCCACGGGATGCTGGTAGAAACGTCGGATACCGTCCGTGTTCGGGCCGGGCGTGACCTGGTTGAGCCGCAGGTCCTCGGACACGAGCAGATCGCACAGTAGCTCGACCAGGTCCTCGCCCGTCTCGTGCCCGACCTCGCCGAGGGTCCACCCCTCCCAGCGGGCATGATCGGGCTGCCCGAAGTATCCGAGCCGGATGTCGGCGATACCCCCGGCGCCGGCGTAGAGCACGCTCCTTGCCTCGAGCTCGCCCCGGATCTGGGCACGCACGGCCGGGTCCGCCAGGCGCTCCTTCGTGGGCCCGGGGCCGCCGGCCTGGACCCATGGCGGGATCGTGATCAGGAGCCGCGTGGATGCCCACTCGTAGGGATAGGCATCGAAGGTCACGTCGAGGCCCTCCGCGCGGGCATCGTCCACCAGGGCCAGCATCTGGTCCGGCGTCCCCGGGAACGTTGCCCGGTGATAGAAGTGGGTGATGTGCGAGGGCGCATCGCCGCGCCGGCCGATCTCGATCGCCTCGCGGAACGGATCCAGGAACCGATCGCCCAGCGGGTAGCGGACGTGCGTGTGGTAGATGCCACCGAGCCGCCCGGCTTCCGCGGCAAGTCCTGTCAGCTCGGCGGTCGAGGCGTATGAACCGGGCGGATAGTCGAGGCCGGACGAGATCCCGAACGCCCCCTCCTCCATGCCCTCGCGGAGCATCGATCGCATCCGGGCCAGCGCCGCGTCGTCGGCGGCGACCTCATTCCAGCCGACCGCCGCGATCCGGAGCGGCGCGTTGCCGACGAGGAACGCGATGTTGACGCTGACCTGCCCATCGAACCGGGCGAGATAGCTCGTGACCGTGTCCCAGTCCGCGCCCCCGGGCGGCGGATGGCCGTCCAGGCCGGCGTTCAACTCGATGAACGCGGCGAGGTCTTCCGGATCGGCGAACGGTGCGTACGCGTTGCCGTCGACGCCGATGACCTCGGTCGTGACGCCCTGTCGAACCTTCGGCTCATGGAGCGGCTCGGAGAGGATCGTCAAACCTGAGTGGCTGTGGAGGTCGATGAAACCCGGCGCGACGACCCGGCCGGTGGCATCGATGGTTCGGCCGGCCCGCGCACCGGATGCGTCATCCGCCGATGCGCCGTCGCGGAGGATCTCGAGTCGTCCGTCGCGAATCCCGAGGGCGCCGCGGAAGCCCGGGTCACCGGTCCCGTCCACGATCGTG
>JANMPD010000015.1:0-3084 GCA_031369685.1 Chloroflexota bacterium
GCCGTCGAGATCGAGATCGAGGTCGAAGGGCTCGACGAGGAGAAGCTCGTCCGAACGCTGCATGCCACGCCCGGCGTGCGAGCCCATCGCCTGACCCGATCCCTCGACCGGATCTTCGGCAAGCGGGTCATCGTGATCGGCGGCGGTGCCCAGGTCGCCCAGGTCGCGCTCGGAGCCGTGAGCGAGGCGGATCGTCACAACCTCCGCGGCGAACGGATCTCGGTCGATACGATCGCCCTGGTCGGCGAGAAGGAGATCGCGGCTGCCGTTCGGGCCGTGGCCGACCTGCCCCGTGCCCGCCTGCTGGTCCTCGCCGGCTCGATCATGGGCGGCGATATTTCCGTGGCGGCGCGCGAGATTCGCGAGCAGGGCATCCCGATCATCTGCCTGAACATGGTCGGCTCCATCACCGAGGTCGCGGACCTCGTGGTCAGTGATCCCGTCCAGGCCGGCACGATGGCGGTCATGGCCGTGGCGGACACCGCGACGTTCGATCTCGCGCGCCAGCGCGGCCGCCGGTACTGAAGCGACGGCGGCAGCGGTGCGGATCGCGACCTGGAACGTCAACTCGCTCAAGGCTCGAATGGATGCCGTCGAGGCGTGGCTCGGCAAGGTCCAGCCGGACATCCTGCTGATCCAGGAGACCAAGCTCGGCGACAGCGACGCCCCGATCATGCCCTTCCGGATGCTCGGCTACGACCTGATCCACCACGGCGAGGGACGGTGGAACGGGGTCGCCATCGCGACCCGCGTCGGCGCCGAAGATGTCATCACGAATTTCGGCGATGGGCCGGTCCGGGACAGCTCGTCGGGCAGCGCCATGGGCGTATCGGAGGACGATTTCGATCCGTTCGATGAGGCGAGGATGGTCTCCGCGGTGTGTGGCGGTATCCGCGTCGCGTCGCTCTACGCGCCGAACGGCCGGGTCGTGGGATCGCCGTTCTATGACGGCAAGCTCGAGTGGTTCGATCGACTGTCCCGCTGGATCACGGAGACGTACTCTCCGGACGAGCCCCTGATCCTTGGCGGGGACTACAACATCACGCCTTCAGACGATGACGTCTGGGATGCGGTGGCTGCCCATGGCGGCACCCACGTGTCCGAACCGGAACGGGCGGCCCTGGCCCGATTGCGCGCGTGGGGCCTCGAGGACGCCTATCGACGGGTCCAGCCGGCCCTCGGCCGGTTTTCCTGGTGGGACTACCGCGCAGGGATGTTCCATCGCAACGAGGGCATGCGGATCGACCTGCTGTATGCCACCCGGCCGGTTGCGGCTCGGGTCATCTGGGCGGAGGTGGATCGGGAAGCCCGCAAGGGACCGCCGACGCCATCGGATCATGCGCCGGTGGTCATGGACCTTGACGCTCCGGGGCATCCATTCGATCCCGGCTGGACGGGGGCCATCGAGCGGATCGCCGCCAGGACGAAACCTCGGCCCGTCGGCTGACGAGGCGCCCGATCAGGTGTGGTGGATCCGCTCCAGATCGGTGATGAGGATCGTCGCGCCGCCGTGATGGACCGTCCTGGCGCGCCAATCCTCGAGACGCTCCCTGAGGCTCACCGGCATCTCCACGTCACGGGCCTCGGAGCTGCGCTCAATGGAAGCAAGCACATCATCGAGTTGCTCCTCCTCGACAGCGAGGACGAACGTCACGTTGGGCTCTTCGAGGTACCCGCCGACCGAAGGGATGCGCGTGAATCGATGGCCGTGCTCACGCAGATCCTCGCTCACGGCGCGAGCATCGACTTCCTGCACGAACGCGGTCAGCAGCTTCATCGCTCTGGAGTGTACCGGGAACGTCGAGCCGGAGGCCGACGGCAGGGCCGATCAGTCGAGGGCGACGCGCTCATGCCAGACCGGGATGTGGACCTTGAATCCGAGCGCCTCGACCTTCGGGCCAAGAATCTGCTGCGCCTCCGGGTCTCCGTGGACGAGGAATACGCGGCGCGGAAAACCGGCGTCACCCGGATGTAGTCCCTCTCCGAAACGACCGATCCACGCCAGCAGCGCCGGCTCATCCGCATGGGCCGAGAAACCGCTGATGGATCGGATCCGGCAGCGGACCTGACGTACCTGGCCATCGAGCTTCACCGTCTTTGCCCCGGCCTGGAGGTTGGCGCCGAGCGTGTGACTGCCCTGGTAGCCGACGAACAGGATCGTCGCGAGGGGATCGTCAATCAACTCGCGCAGATGGCCGACCACGCGCCCGCCGGTCAGCATCCCGTTGGACGCCACGATCATGTACGGCCGTGGCGAACGGGCAATTGCCCGCGAATCGTCGAGCTTCGTGGTCACGACCTGGTTCGGGTAATCGAGGGGCGTATCACCAGACTTGAACAGCGCGGCCGTCTCGTCGTCATACACCTCGGTGTGGCTCCGGTAGATCGCCGATGCCTTCGACGCCATCGGGGAGTCGAGATACAGGGGCAGCAGCGGGATCTCACCAGCGTCGACCAGCCGGTCCAGCTCCCACACGATCTCCTGGGTCCGCCCGATCGCGAAGGACGGGATCAGGAGCACCCCGGCCGAGCGCTCGACCTCGCGGACCGCCTCGGCGAGCGTCTTGAGGGCCTCGGCAGTTGGCTCATGCTCGCGCCCGCCGTACGTCGATTCGATGCATACGTAATCGGCGCGGGTCAGCACGGTCGGATCCCTGAGGATCGGGGCCCCTGGCCGTCCGAGGTCGCCCGAGAACACCACCGTCCGCTCGGGACCGTCCGCGACCTCCTGCACCCGCAGGCGGATCATCGCGGACCCGAGGATGTGCCCGGCGTCGAGGAACGTGGCGTGGATTCCGGGCGCGACCTCGATCTCCTCCTCGTAGGCCACGGTGCTGAAATGCGGGAGCACGGCCGCGGCCTCTCGTTCTGTATACAGCGGCGCGTCGAGATCGATAAGGAGATCCGGGTGGTCCTCGTCGATGGCGGTGTCGGCGGCGGCGGCGTGGCTTGACTCGCCGTCGCCCATCGGCTCGATCGTCGTCTCGACATGCTCGCCGGTCTTGACGGAGCCCGTTGCGAAGCGGAAGTGATGATGTTCCCGCCAGTCCCCGGCATCGGCACCCGGGTCGTCCGGTCCACCGG
>JANMPD010000019.1:0-7380 GCA_031369685.1 Chloroflexota bacterium
CCGGCGTTGATCGCCTGACCGTCGATGCCCGTCTGGGCGATCTCGAGGTCACCCTCCGCAATCGCGGTTTGCGGCTCCTGCTGTCAGGGGACCGGGTCGAGCTGGCGACGGCTGCCGAGGCGGGTGCCCTTGTCGCTCGGTACGTCGGTGCCGACGCGGTCCGGCTCTCGCCGGCCTCGCTCGAGACCATGGCCATCATTGCCTACCGCCAACCCATCACGAAGGCTGCCATCGAGCGCATCCGGGGCGTCGATTCGGACTACACGGTGCGTAGCCTCATCCATCGCCGGCTCGTCGTGGAACTGAGTCGCTCCGAGGCTCCGGGCCGGCCGATCCTGTATGGCACCGCGTTCGACTTCCTCGAGCGCTTCGGCCTGACCTCGCTGGACGACCTGCCGGTCCTCGATGCCGAGGTTGCCGCGCGCCTCGTCGACCCGAACGACAGCGCGGGACCGTCCGACGCCTTCGATGGCTCGGAGATCGACCATGGCTGAGGACCGTGTCCAGAAGATCCTTGCAGCGGCCGGCGTGGCCTCCCGCCGCGCCAGTGAGACCCTGATCGCCGCGGGTCGCGTCCGTGTCAATGGGCGTATCGCCAAGCTTGGCGATCAGGCGGACCCGGACACCGCGCAGATCGAGGTGGACGGGATCCTCGTCGGAGTCGGCGCCGCGCGGGTCTACGTGGCCATGCACAAGCCCGCCGGCGTGACGTCCACGACGAGCGACCGCCACGCGGAAACGACCGTCCTCGAGCTCGTGCCAACGGCGCTGACGCCGGACGGAACGCGGCTCTATCCGGTCGGCCGACTGGACCGGGATTCCGAGGGCCTCCTGCTCCTCACGAACGACGGCGCCTGGGCCGATCATGTGCTCCATCCACGGTTCGAGGTCCAACGCGAGTACGCCGTTGGCCTGAAGGCGCCCCTGGACCGCGATCAGGCGGCGCTCCTGAAGGCCGGCGTTCAGCTCGACGAGGGATTGGCGAAGCTCATGGCGCCGCTCCGTCCGGCGACGGCGATCGAGACGCGAACGCTGGCCGATCTCGTCCATCCAGCTCCGGACCCGGACCTCGTCTGGTATCGGGCCGTCCTGGCGCAGGGATGGAAGCGCCAGCTCCGACGCATGTTCGCGGCTCTCGGGACGCCCGTGGAACGATTGGTGCGCGTCCGGATCGGGACGGTGCGGCTGGATCGCCTGCCCTCGGGCCGATCGCGGCTCCTCCGCGCTCCTGAGGTCCGCCAGCTCGGGCAGGGCCTTGGCGGTGTAAGCCGACGCGGGGGTCCCACGGCGGCCTCCCTCCTGCGGACCGGACCCAACCGTGCTCCCGACGAGCCGGCCGTTCGCCCGACGGCAAAGCCCGTTCGCCAGAAGGGCGCCCCGGGGTCGAGCGGACCGCGCAAACCCGCTCCGAGGCCCAAGGAAGACCAACCGCAGAGCGGGCCGCCAGCACCCGCGGGCAAGGGGATCAGTCGCCGACCCCGCAGGGGTCGCTCCACGGGCGGAACCGCGCCGCCGGGAGCGCGCAAACCGGGCGCCGGGCCGCCGGATCGCCGAGCAAAAGGCCGTCGCGAGGACTATCCTCCGACGCGATGACTCCTCCCGCACCGGCGGTCGAGGCCACCGGTCTTCGCAAGTCGTTCGGTCCTGTTCTGGCGGTCGACGGGATCGACCTCGTGCTCGCGCCCGGTCGGATCTATGGCCTGCTTGGTCCGAACGGATCCGGCAAGACCACGTTCATCCGGATGCTCGCCGGACTCGCCCGCCCGACGAGCGGCAGCGCGCGCGTCCTTGGCGTCCTGGTCCCGGACCGATCCGTGCTCGGCCGCATCGGCTACATGCCCCAGGCCGAGGCTATCTACCCGGATCTGTCGGTCGGGGAGAACCTCGAGTTCTTCGCCCGGCTGGAAGGTCGAACGGATCGCGCGGCGGTGGATCACGTGCTCGACCTCGTCGAGCTCGGTGACCGGCGTCATACGCCCGCGATGCATCTGTCGGGCGGGATGCGTCGTCGTCTGTCCCTTGCCTGCACCCTGGTCCACGAGCCGAGCGTGCTCCTGCTCGATGAGCCGACCGTCGGCGTGGATCCCGCGCTTCGTGCCCAGTTCTGGGCCCATTTCCGTCGGCTTGCAGCGGCTGGAACGACGATACTCGTCGCGAGCCACGTCATGGATGAAGCCGATCGCTGTGATGAGCTGGTTTTCGTCCGGTCGGGCCGGATCCTCGTGCGCGGGACATCGAGCGAGGTGCGCGCCGGCGCCGGGACGGCCGATCTCGAGGCCGCCTTCCTCCATTTCGCGGGCCTCGATGCCGAAGGCCGACCGCTCGGGAACGACGTGCCATGAGCGGAGCGCGAATCCTCGCCGTCTCGCGCCGGATCGCCCGGGGATTCCGGCGCGATGAGCGGACCCTCGGACTGATCTTCGTGGTCCCGATCGTGGTCACCGCCCTCCTCGGCTGGGTGATCCGCGACCAGAAGGACGCGACCGTCGGTGTCGTCGTGGTCAACGAGGCCGGGCAGCCGGGCCAGCGCATTGTCGACGCCCTGACGTCCGCCACGACCGGAGCGCCGGACGGCATCGAGGTGGTCAGCTGGACGACCTCGGTAGACGCCGCCCGGACCGCCTTGCGGGAAGGGAACGGCGACATCGCGATCGTGCTCCCGGCTTCCCTGCTGACGGACGTGGCGGCCGGGCGGCGCCCGAGCCTGACGGTCATCACGCCGGGAACCGAACCAGCCGTGGACGGAGCGGCGCTGGGTGCCCTCCAGGGCGTGGTAGCCACACTCGCCGGCGAACTTGCTGCCGCGACCGGCGGCGCTTCGATCATCCCGGTCCTGACCCACGAGACGCTCTACCTGTCGGCGGATGCCGACGCCCTGGACGTGCTGGCGCCGGTCTTCCTTGCCTACTTCGGCTACTTCTTCGTGTTCCTGCTGACCGGGATCAGCTTCCTTCGGGAGCGCGTCGGGGGCACGTTGGAGCGTCTCCTGTCGACGCCGGTGTCACGCGCCGAGATCGTCCTCGGCTACAGCCTCGGGTTCGGGTTCTTCGCGACCCTCCAGGTCATCGTGCTCACGCTGTTCGTGCTGGGGCGCCTTGACGTCCCGGCGATCGGGCCACTGCCGGCGTTCACCATCGGATTGGCGATCCAGAGCGCGGGCAGTCCGCTGATCGCGTTCCTGATCACGATCCTCCTCTCGCTCGGGGCCGTGAACCTGGGGATCTTCCTCTCGACGTTTGCCCGAAGTGAACTGCAGATCATCCAGTTCATCCCCCTCGTGATCATTCCGCAGGGTCTGCTCGGCGGAATCTTCTGGCCCATTGACCGCCTCCCGGATCTGCTCCAGTTCGTCGCCCATGCCATGCCCATGGCCTACGCGGTCGATGGTCTCAAGGCGGTCATGCTGCGAGGCGCCGACCTGGCCGATTCCGCGGTTCGGCTCGACGTCCTCGTGCTCGCGGGCATTGCCGCGCTGTTCGTCATCCTGGCCGGTGCCACGATCAAGCGCGAGGTCGCCTGAGGATCGATCCGCCCACGGGACCGGTATGCTCCGGATATGGCCCAATCGATCGATCCCGCGCAAGGTCCTCGGCTTGTCGTCGCGATCGACGGCCCGGGCTCGTCCGGCAAGTCGAGCGTCGGCGCCGCCGCGGCCGCGAAAGCCGGCCTCCGCTTCTGCGACACGGGCCTGTTCTACCGGGCGGTGACCTTCGCCGCGCTGCGCCGAGGGATGGAGGACTCGGATACGGACGGCCTGGTGAGCCTGGTCGGGGCGATCCGGGTCGAAGCGGACGACCAGGGCCGCTACGCCGTGGTCACCCTCGATGGCGAGGACGTGACCGACGCCGTCCAGACGCCGAGCGTCGACGAGGCCGTGTCCGCGTTCGCGCGGGTCCCTGAACTGCGCGCCGCGTTGCTTGGGCGCCAGCGTGAGATCGCCGGACGCGGTGGGGTGGTCATGGCCGGGCGCGATATCGGCACGGTCGTCCTGCCCGACGCCGACGTGAAGATCTACCTCGACGCGTCGGTCGAAGAACGCGCCCGCCGTCGGGCGGAAGAGCGCGGTATCGGTCCCGATGGGCCGGCGGCGGCGGAGATCCTCGACCAGCTCCGAGCGCGAGACGATGTCGACGCGTCTCGCGAGGTGGCACCGCTTCGCCGGGCCGACGATGCGATCGTGATCCATTCCGACGGGATCTCGTTCGACGCGACGGTGGACCAGGTCCTCGCCGCGATCGGGAGCGTTTCGGCGCCGGGCAACGCCCTGGCTCCGGCAACCGGCCAGTCCTCGACCGTGACCGGGCCGTCTGACGCGGACCGGCCCGCAAAGCCGGCGCGGACGGGAGATGCCATCGCGCCGCGCCGGCCCATCGAACAGACCCCCATCGCAACACGGGTCACGTGGATCATCCGGATTGCCTCGTTCGTGATGCGGGTCGTGACCCGGCTCTTCACCCGCGTGGAGATCCAGGGCGAATTCGCATCATTTCCGCGAACGGGCCCCGTCCTGGTCGCGGCGAACCACGCATCGAACGCGGACCCGGTGCTCACCGGCGGGTTCCTCAATACGCGGCTCGGTCGTCCGATGAACTGGATGGGCAAGCGCGAGGTCTTCGACTGGCCGTTCATCTCGTGGCTCGCTCGGCACGGCGGCGTTCACCCGGTCGACCGCGGCGCCGCCGACGTCGAGGCGTTTCGGACCGCCATGCGCATCTTGAGCGAGGGCCACATCCTGGCGGTGTTCCCCGAGGGCACGAGAAGCCCGGACGGCCGGCTCCAGCCAGCGAAGGATGGCGTCACCGTGCTCGCCGCACGGTCGAACGCCTGGATCGTCCCGATCGGGATTGCCAACAGCGATCGGCTCTGGCCTCGGGGTACGCGGATGCCGCAGCGAACACCGCGGGTCATCGTCCGAATCGGCACCCCGTTCCGGCTCGCGGAGGCGCTCGCGGCCGAGAGCGCAGCAGCCCGTGGAGGCGGTCCCGCAGCCGATGTCGCGGGCGCCGACCCGCCGTCCGCCGGGGCGTCCCGTCGCCGATCGAACACGGCCGGGACGGACCTGATCATGCGGCGGATCGCGGCGTTGCTGCCCGAGCGCCAGCAGGGCGTGTACGGGCCGAAACCTCCGGACTGAGGGTGTACCGGGACACCCGTGCGATACTCGCGCCGTATGGGAACCGTCACCGATATCCGAATCGCGAAGCGCACGGGCTTCTGCTATGGCGTACGCGAGGCCATCGACAAGGCCAAGGAGGCGAGTGCCGCCGGCAAGGCGACGCACACCCTCGGCCAGGTCGTGCACAACGAAGGCGTCGTCCGGGACCTGCAGGCGCTCGGCATTCGAACCGTGGATACGCTCGACGATGTCGATCACGGCGCCGCGGTGGTCATCCGTGCCCACGGTGTCCGACCCGAGGTCATGGAGCGTGCCTCCGAGCGCGGCCTCGAGGTCATCGACGGCACGTGCACCTGGGTCATCCAGGAACAGCGAGAGCTCAGTCGCCTCGTCGAGGAGGGCTACACCATCGTGCTCCTCGGCACACCGAAGCACCCGGAGGTCGTCGGACTGCTCGGCTTCGCCCCCGACGCGATCGTGGTCGATGAGGAAGACGACTGGGGCAAGATCCCGGCCAGGAAGCGGATGGCCCTGATCTCGCAGAGTACCCAACCGCCCTGGAAGTTCGAGAAGCTCGCGGCGTTCATGGTCGGTCGGAGCCACGAGCTCAAGATCGTCAACACGGTCTGTCCTGTCACGATCCGTCGCCAGCAGGACACCCTCGAATCTGCGCGGGAAGTCGACCTGATGGTGGTGGTGGGCGGCCGGTCATCGGCCAACACGAAGGAATTGACCCGGCTGTGCGGCATTGCGGGGACCCCCGCCCTGCAGATCGAGTCAGTCCGGGACCTTGACGATCCCACGCCATTCGCGGACCGCCGCGTGGTGGGTGTCACCGGGGGTACATCCACCCCGATCGAGGATCTCCACGCCGTGGCAAAGCGGATTCTCGAGATCGGCGGCACCACCGAGACCCAGGCCAGGGCCGCCGAACTTGCTGACGCGGCCTTCGCCGTGGCGGCGCATCCGGCCGGCCGGACGACGTCACTTCCCGCCACCGCGAGCGCTACCGCGGGCGCGGGCTGACATGCCCACCCAGGGCGGGACGCTGCCGGTCGTCGCGATCGTCGGCCGTCCGAACGTCGGCAAGAGCACCCTGTTCAACCGGATCATCGGCGAGCGGCACGCCATCGTCGAGGATCGAGCCCGGACAACGCGTGATCGGATGTACGGTGACGCCGAGTGGAACGGGCGACGGTTCATCGTGGTCGACACCGGCGGCCTGGAAATCGACCCGAACGACCCGATCGAGGCCAAGGTGCAGGTCCAGGCTCGTCTGGCGATTGCCGAAGCCGACATCATCGTCTTCGTTGTCGATTCGATTGCCGGCCTGACGCCCGCCGACCAGGAAGCTTCGGAGTTGCTGCGCCTGGCGAAGGTTCCGCTGTTCGTCGCCGCCAACAAGGCCGATAACCCGAAGCGGGAACTGGATGCGGCCGAGTTCTGGTCCCTTGGTTGGGAGCACACCTACCCGATTGCCGCGAACCACGGGCGCGGCGTGGCCGACCTGCTCGATGAGCTCGTCTTCGCCTTTCCGCCCGAGTCCGAAGCGGAACTCGCGCGCAAGGCACGCGCGGACGAGGCGGACGCGTTCGCCGATGAAGTCGCCCAGGGCAGCCTTCGACCGTTCATCGTCGGTGACGATGGCGAAGACATGGCCGAGACGGCCGATGACGCGCTCGATGCCACCGATCTTGCCGGCGACGTGGCGGAAGCCGCGCGGTGGGATGCCATGCTCGCCGCGTCGAGCGACGATGCACCCCCGGCCATCGCCTTCGTCGGCCGGCCCAACGTCGGCAAGTCCAGTCTCATCAACGCCCTGCTCGGCGAGGAACGAACCATCGTCAGCGATATCCCGGGCACCACGCGCGATGCGATCGACTCGCGCGTCGCATGGGGCCGAACCGAAGTCGTCCTGATCGACACGGCCGGTATTCGCCGGCGGGGCAAGGTCGCCTCCGGGCCGGCAGCCGAGCGGTACTCGACGCTGCGAAGCATTCGCGCGATCTCGCGTTGCGACGTGGCCGTCCTGCTCGTGGATGGCGTCGACGGCCTGACGGCTCAGGACGCCCATGTCGCGGGCTACGTGGTGGAGGAGGGCAAGGGCCTGGTCATCGCGATCAACAAATGGGATGCGGTCGAGGACAAGACCGGCAAGACCTTCGAAACCTACGTTGAGTGGATTCGCCACGAGGCGCCGTTCCTCGACTTCGCTCCGGTCGTCAGCATCTCGGCCAAGACCGGCCAGCGGATCGATCGCGTCC
>JANMPD010000020.1:0-11823 GCA_031369685.1 Chloroflexota bacterium
GGACGCGATCGAGGAACCGGCGGACGCGGGCCACCTTCGCATCCAGGAACTCGTTCTGCGGCTCGCTCGTGCACGCGGCGTCCGTGGCAACTTCGAGGTCCCGACCCGCGTCGCCGACCCGTCACGCTCGACCGACGTCGCGGTCCGGGACGATCGGGCGCGAACCCTGATCCTCGTCGAGTGCTGGAACACGATCGGCGACATCGGACTCGCCGCCCGGAGCACGAACCGCAAGCTTGCCGAGGCCGCGGAGCTGGCAGTGGCGGTCGGCGGAGGGCGGCCATACGCCGTCGCCGGATGCTGGGTGGTCCGAGCGACGGCCCGCAACCGAGCCCTCGTGGCCCGCTACCCGGAAGTTTTCGCCTCGCGCCTCCCGGGCTCGAGCGAGCCCTGGGTCCGCGCCCTCAACATCGGTGGGCCGCCGCCCGCGGAGCCGGGGCTGGTCTGGTGCGACATTGATGCGACCCGGCTCTCCGCATGGCGTCGGCGCTGACGATCGCCCTTGCGCTACGCCATCCGGGCGTAGTCGGCGACGCTCCGCTTGAGGAACTTCCCGTGGCCTTTGCGGCCCGTGAACTCGCCGTTCCGAACGACGACGGACCCGCGGCTCATGACGATATCGCTCGCGCCCTGGACGGTCCGGCCCTCGTAGCACGAGTAGTCGACATCCATGTGATGCGTCTTGGCCGAGATCATCCGCTTCCGGTTCGGGTCGTAGATCACGAGATCAGCGTCTGACCCGACCGTCACGGCACCCTTTCGAGGGTACATCCCGAACAGCTTGGCCGGAGCCGTCGAGGTGATCTCCACCCAGCGCTCCTTCGTAATCTTCCCGCCCACGACGCCGCCATCGTGCAGCAGGTCCATCCGGTCCTCGACACCAGGCAGGCCGTTCGGAACCTTGCGGAAGTCGCCCCGGCCGAGGTCCTTCTGCCCGTGGAAATCGAACGGGCAGTGGTCCGTCGAGACGACCTGGAGGTCGTCCTTGACGAGCCCCTTCCAGAGCTCGGGCTGATGATCCTCGGACCGAAGCGGCGGCGAGCACACGAACTTTGCCCCTTCGAACCCGTTACCCATGTCATCGAGCGACAGGAACAGGTATTGCGGGCACGTCTCGGCGAATGCTGGCAGCCCCTCGTCCCTGGCCATCCGGACCGCCTTCAGGGCCTCGCGCGCCGACAGATGGACGATGTAGACGGGCACCTTCGCCGCCTGCGCGAGCCGGATGACGCGGTTCGTGGCCTCGCCCTCCAGGACGGAGTAGCGCGCCAGGCCGTGCCCGATCGGGTCGGTCACCCCAGCTGCGATCGTGTCGGCCGCGATGACGTCGATGGCCATGCCGTTCTCGGCGTGCATCATGATCAGGCCGCCGTTCTTGCCGGTCTGCTGCATCGCCCGGAAGATCGCACCGTCGTCACTGTAGAAGACGCCCGGGTAGGCGGTGAACAGCTTGAAGTCCGGCACGCCCTCGGCGACGAGCGCGTCCATCTCCTTGAGCGTGTCGTCGTTGACGTCGCTCATGATCATGTGGAACCCATAGTCGAGGACGGCGTTGCCCTCGGCCTTCGCGTGCCATGCGTCCAGCCCGGCGCGCAGCGAGCTGCCCCGGGACTGGACCGCGAAGTCGACGATCGAGGTCGTGCCGCCGAAGGCGGCGGCACGCGTCCCGGTCTCGAACGTGTCCTTGGCGGCGGTGCCGCCGAACGGCAGCTCCATGTGCGTATGGACGTCGATGCCGCCCGGGATCACGTACTTGCCGGCCGCGTCGATGGTCTCGTCGACTTCGGCCATGCCGGCCATGCCGGCCCCGATCGCGGCGATGGTCTCGCCATCGATGAGGACATCCGCGGCGTACGAGCCGTCCGCCGTGACGATCAGGCCATTCGTGATCAGGGTGCGCATCGGTAACTGCCTCCGGTGGCGCCGATTGGGACGCGGTCGCGTCGGCCGCGTCGATTCGTTGTTGATTGGCCAAGGTCGGTCGGCCGCGTCGATTCGTCGTTGATTGGCCAGGGTCGGTCGGCCGGCGGCTCGGCGCGACCGGCCGGCGGCTCGGCTCGGCGCGACGCGCCGATCCTACTTCGCGGGCTTGGGCTTGTTCTGCTTCGGCTTCTTGGGTGTCTTCGCCTTCTTGTCGGTCATGGTTGCCTCCGATCCAGCTGGGACGTTCACCTCGACGCTCAGATGCGCGGGATGACGTCGCGACCGATGATCTCGAGTTGCCCTTCCTCGTCTCCATTCATGAGGTACACATTGAACTGGTCGACACCGGTTTCGGCAAGGACGCCGAGCTTGTCGATGACCTCGGAGGCCGATCCGAGGACGCAAAACCGGTCGATCACCTCGTCGCCGACGAAGCCGGCATTCGACGACCCGACCTCGGCGTGATGGTGATAGTCGTAGCCGGTCCGGTCGACGATGTAGCCGGTGAGTGATTCCGGGAGTTGCTCGCGCGGGTACTTGTTCACCAGGTCGACGACGTGATTGCTGACCAGGGCCGGGAACCAGCGGGTCCGATCCCGCGCCTCTGCTCTCGGGCCGACGTGGAGCGGGGCTGCCGCCATGATCTTGACGGCGTCGGGGGCTCGCCCGGCGGAAGCCGACGCCTCTCGGACCATGGACACGAACCAGCGGATCAGATCTGGATCAGCCAGCTGGAGGATGACGCCATCCGCGATCCTCCCGGTCATCGCCAGGGCCATCGGCCCATACCCGGCAATCCAGACCGGCAGTTTCCAGCGGCCGGTCCAGGGGAACACCAGCTCCGTTCCCTCGTACACGACCGACCGACCCTCCACCAGCTCCCGGATGACCTTGATGGCCTCCTCGGTTCCGGCCATGGAGATGGGCGGCTTGCCCAGAAGGCGACGCGCTGAATCACCTCGTCCTATGCCCAGGTCCATTCGTCCCCCGGAGATTTCGTTGAGCGTCGCCAGGGTCGATGCAGTGACTGAGGGCTCGCGAGTGCCGGGATTGGTCACGCAGGTGCCGAGGCGGAGACGCTCGCTGTTGAGCGCCATCAACGTGAGGAGCGGGTACGGCTCGCGCCAGATGACGTGGGAGTCGAACATCCATCCGTGCGAGAACCCGGCTGCCTCGGCCTGCCGCGTCAGGGCGATGGTTCGCTCGAACGAATGGTCTGGCCTGAGCGTGAACCCGAAATCCATGGGTTTGCCTCCTGATGTCCTCGCCCGACTACGGCCGCACGAGGTCCGCGTACGCGTCCGGCCGGCGATCGCGGTAGAACTGCCAGGTCTGGCGGACCTGCTGAATCACATCGAGGTCCATATCCCGCAGGATCAGCTCTTCGGCGTACGGATCGCCGAGACTGCCGATGAACTGGCCGCGGGGATCCACGAAGTAACTCTGCCCGTAGAAGTCGTCGTCGCCGATCTCGGCCTCGATTCCGACCCGGTTGATCGTCCCGACGAAGTACCCGTTGGCGACCGCGTGGCTGACCTGCTCGATCCGCCACAAGTACTCGGACAGGCCGCGGCTCGTGGCGCTCGGAATGAACACCATCTCGGCGCCGTTGAGGCCGAGCGCCCGGGCACCCTCGGGGAAGTGCCGGTCGTAGCAGATGTAGACCCCGACCTTGCCGACGGCGGTCTCGAACACGGGGTAGCCGAGGTTCCCGGGGCGGAAGTAGTACTTTTCCCAGAAGCCCTTGACCTGCGGGATGTGGGTCTTGCGGTACTTGCCGAGGTACTTCCCGTCCGCGTCGATCACGGCCGCGGTGTTGTAGTAGATGCCGGAGGCCTGGGCGTCTTCCTCGTACATGGGCACGACGAGGACCATGCCGGTCTGCTTCGCCAGATCCTGCATCCGTTTGGTCGTGGGGCCGTCCGGGATCAGTTCCGTGTAGCTGAAGTACTGCGGATCCTGGACCTGGCAGAAATACGGCCCATAGAAGAGCTCCTGGAAGAGCATCACCTGGGCGCCCTGCTTGGCGGCCTCGTGGGCCTGCGCCTCGTGCTTCTGGATCATCGACGCCTTGTCGCCGGTCCAGGTGGCCTGGAGCAGTGCTCCTCGAACGACTCTCGGCATCTCGGGTCCTCGTCCTCTCGATGTCTCAACGGCAGCCAAGAGCGTACACCGGCGGCCAACGGCGGTCCGGCTCAGGCGTCGCCTGTGGGGTAGTCCGCAGCCGTGCGGATCCGAGGGAGGGGGGACCACAGCAGCACGAGGATCGACAGCGCCATCCCTGCCCAGCCGATGGCGATGCCGCCTCGCACGCCGATCCAGCCGGCCACCGCGGCGGCGGCAAGCGCGCCGATCGGGTAGGCGATCCCATGTGACACCACCTCCAGGGTGGCGCTCACGCGGCCGAGGATCCGGTCCGGGCTCAGGCCCTGGATGAGCGAGATCTCGGCGACGCCCTCGATGCTCTGGATCCCGTCGCCGACGAACTGCGGGATGAACACCATGATCGTGGCCACGATGAGTGGGCCCTGGGCCAGGGGTGTCAGGATCCCGATGACCGACGCCAGGATCGCGCTCGAAATCAAGGTGGGGCCGAGCCCGAAGCGCCTGATGACCCGCGCGGCGACGAACGAACCGAGCAGCGATCCGACGCCACCCGCCGAGACGACCACGCCAAACAGGAATGGGTTCAGATGCAGTTCCTGGATCAGGAAGATCGTGTAGAGGACGCCGTAGAAGGACCCGGCGATGTGGGCGATGATCGAGCGAGCGGCCATCGGGAACAGCACGCGATGGCGCCGCACGAGCTGCAACCCCTCGATGATCTCGGTCCGGATCGGCGATTTCGAGGGTCGCTCAGGTCGTGCCGGCTCGGGCGCGCGGATCAGGAGCAGCGAGATCGCCGAGACCGCGAACGAGACGGCATCGACGAGGATCGCGAACGGCGCGCTGACGGCCTGGACCAGCGCCCCGGCGATCCCCGGACCACCGATCTCGGCGATCGACGAGCTCGTCGCCAGCTTGCTGTTGCCATCGACGACGTGCTCAAGACCGATCAGCGTCGGAACATACGCCGGATAGGCGGCATCGAAGGTCGATCCGAGAGCCGCCTCAAGGAACATGACCACGTACAGCTGCTCCATTCGCAGGACACCGCTGAGGTACGCGATCGGGATCGAAAACAGGAGTACGGCCCGCGCCGCGTCCGTCCAGATCAGGAGCGGTCGCCGTCTGAGTCGATCGACCCAGGCCCCGGCAACCAGGCCGACGAGCAGGACCGCGAGGCTCGCCGAGACGACGAGGAGGGCCATCTCCCACGGCCCGGCCCCGAGGACAAGGAGGGCAACAAGGGGCACCGCCGTCCGGGTGACGACGGAGCCCATCTCCGAAATGGTCTGCCCGGCCCACAGTTTCAGGAAGTCTGTGTGTCGCCAGAGGGACGTGGTCATCATGGTCCTGCAGGGTAGCGGCTCCGGAGGCCCCGGGATCCAGTGGTTCGGGGCTTTCGATCGGATCGAGCGGGCTGTCCCGCATCTGCGACAATCGGCGGCACACGTCCGAACGTCCGCATCTGGAGCACTCCATGGCCGTCGAATCCGCCACAGCGATGTCCAGCGCCGAGATCGTGGCGCTCAATCGCGCTCATACCTTCTTCTCGTGGTCCGTCCAGGGCGCCCTCGATCCGATTGCGATCGACCATGCCGAGGGCGTCTACCTGTACACGCCCGAGGGTCGCCGGATCCTCGATTTCAACAGCCAGTTGATGTCCGTGAACATCGGCCATGGCGATCGCCGGGTGATCGATGCGATCACCGAGCAGGCCATCAAGCTGCAATACGTGCAGCCGGCCTTCGCGACCGAGATCCGCGGGCGCCTCGGCCAGAAGCTCGCCGGGATCCTGCCGGGCGACATGAACAAGGTCTTCTTCACGCTCGGCGGCGCGGAGGCGATCGAGAACGCCATCAAGTTCGCTCGCCACTACACCGGCAAGCTGAAGATCCTGGCGCGGTATCGCTCGTATCACGGGGCCACCCTCGGAGCCATGACCCTGACCGGTGACCCGCGTCGCTGGGCGAATGAGCCTGGCATCGTGGGCGTCGTTCGATACCCGGACACGCATCGCTGGGGCGAGGCCGAGCCCCGGCCCGTGGCCGAGAGCCTCCAGGGCCTCGAGGACGTCATCCGCTACGAGGGCGCCTCGACGATCGCTGCCGTCTTCCTCGAGACGATCGTGGGCACGAACGGCATCCTCATCCCGCCCGACGGCTACATCGCCGGCGTTCGCGACATCTGCGATCGCAACGGCATCCTGATGGTCGCCGACGAGGTGATGGCCGGGTTCGGGCGAACCGGCAAGTGGTTCGCGATCGACCACGCGGGCGTCACGCCGGACCTCATGACCATGGCCAAGGGGCTCACCAGCTCGTACCTGCCGCTCGGCGGCGTGGCCATGCGCCAGCACATCGCCGAGGCTTTCGAGTCGAAGATGTTCTACGGCGGCCTGACGTACAGCAGCCATCCCGTGAGCCTGGCGGCCTCGCTGGCCACGATCCGGGTGTACGAGGAGGACGGGCTTATCGAGAACGCGGCCCGCCTCGGGCCGGTCATGCGCTCCCATCACGAACGCCTCGCGGCGAAGCACCGGTCGATCGGCGCCCACCGGAACCTCGGCCTGTTCGGGATCCTCGATCTGGTCCGGAGCCACAACCCGTGGACGCCGATGACGCCGTTCAATGGGACGAGCGACGAGATGAAGGCAATCGGCAAGTACCTTCGCGACAACGGGGTGTACGCGATGCTCGCCAACAACTCGATCCACACCAACCCGCCGCTGTGCATCACCGAGGCACAGCTGGCCGAAGGCTTCGAGGTCATCGATGCCGCGCTCGACATCGCCGACCAGGCGGTAACCGGCTAGATGGATGGTGCGCGGATGCCGATCGCGCCGCTGAACCTGCCGTGACCGACGACCTCGAGGCCATGGCACCGCCCATGCCGAGTCTCGCGCCGGGTGCGTCTCGACGGCGGATTCATCCGGCTGTCGGGTTCCTGTCCATCCTGGCTACGATCCTCATCGTGTGGGAGAGCGCCAAGCTGCTGGGCGGCAATCACCTCGTCATCGATGGAATCCTCGGTCTCCCGATCCGCATCGACCACCGCCCCCCGTTTCAGTGGAAGATCGCGAACGACCTGAGCCTTCCACACCTGTGGACGGTGTTCATCGCGTTCTTCGAACTCGATTCGGTCGGCGATCCGCTGGTCGTACGGCTGCTCTGGGCAGCGCTTGCAACGTTACGCGGCGCCGTCGTCGGGTTCGTATTGGGAGCGAGCATCGGACTCATGCTCGCCATCGTGCTCATCCAGGTCCGGATCCTGGAGCGGGCGATGGTGCCGCTGCTGGTCGCCAGCCAGACCGTTCCGATCGTCGCGATCGCCCCGGTCATCGTCGTGGGCCTGAAGGCCGGCTGGTTCGGGATTGCAATCGTCGCCGCATATCTCACCTTCTTTCCGGTCACGATTGCCGCGATTCGAGGCATGCGTTCTGCCGATCCCAGGGCATACGAGCTCATGCGATCGTTCGCCGCATCCAATCGGGACATTCTGGTCCAGCTCAGGATTCCGGCAGCGGCACCGTTCCTGTTCACGGCGTTCAAGATCGCCGCCACCGCGTCGGTGGTCGGTGCAATCGTCGGGGAGCTGCCTTCGGGGACACGTGATGGGTTAGGCGGGGCGATCCTTAACGCGATGCAGTACTACTCCATCCAGCCGGGCCGACTCTGGGCGACGATCGTCGTGGCGTCGCTCCTTGGTATCGGCTGTTTCGTCCTCGTCGTCCTGGCGGAGCGTCGAGCACTCGGGACGTATCGCCCCACCGATTCGGGAGCCCCCTCATGACGTACGCCGCCGCATGACCGACGCCACCACCTCCACCCCCAGCCCCGGAATGACCGGCTCGCCTGTCGTGAGCCTGGTCGGGGTTTCAAAGGTATTCCCGCCGACGTCTCCCGGCTCGCGCCCGGTCGACGCGCTCACGGAGATCGACCTGACGATCCAGCCGGGAGAGTTCGTCTCGTTGATCGGACCATCGGGCTGCGGGAAGTCCACGCTGCTCCGGGTCATCGGTGACCTCACCCCGGTCACGGGCGGAATGGTCATGGTCAACGGCAAGTCAGCTAGTGAAGCTCGCCGTGGTCGCGAGTACGGGATGGTGTTCCAGGCGCCCGTCCTGTTCGATTGGCGATCCGTCCTGGAGAACGTCGAGTTGCCCCTCCAGATCACGGGTCGGCCGGCCAGGGAGCGCGCCGGCCGTGCCCGGGAGATGCTCGATCTGGTGGAGCTTGGGGAATTCACGAATCACCGGCCGTGGCAGCTCTCAGGCGGGATGCAGCAGCGGGTTGCCATCGCCCGGGCGCTGGCGCTTGATCCGGACCTGCTCCTCATGGACGAACCATTCGGTGCCCTGGACGAGATGACCCGAGAGCGCATGAACCTCGAGCTGCTTCGAATCTGGGAGCGCACCGGAACGACCGTCGTTTTCGTGACGCACTCGATTCCCGAGGCCGTATTCCTGTCCACCCGGGTCGTGGTGATGTCCGCTCGTCCGGGCCGGATCACCGAAATTGTCGACGTGGATCTGCCTCGCCGGAGGGACGTGGATACGCGCGAGCTGGAGCGCTACTTCGAGTTGGTCACGCATGTCCGCACCGCCCTTCGTCGGGGCGAAAGCGCGTCGACTAGCGGGACCGCACGCGTCCGGGCGGAGGGCCTGTCCGGATGACCGTGTCCGCCCCGTCGGGCGCGAACGCCGCCGACGTCAGCGCGGTCGGTACGATCCTGCGCGGCCCGACCATTGGCGAGCGCATCCGCGAGTGGTCACCTGCCGTGATCCTGTTCTTCGGCGCACTCGCCTCGTGGGAGTTGGTGGTCCGGGTCTTCCGGATCAAGCAGTTCATCCTGCCGAGCCCGGTGGCGATCGGGGTGGCCTGGTGGACGTACCTGCCCGAACTCGCATCGGCCGCCCGCTACACGTTCATTGAAGTCATCGGTGGGCTCGCGATCGGAGTCACGGCCGGTCTGCTGGCTGGAGCGCTGACGGCACGCTACGTGGCGGTTCGGGAGGCGGCGCTGCCGTTCGCCATTGCGGCGAACTCGATCCCGATCATCGCCTTTGCCCCGATCTTCAACATCTGGTTTGGCCTGGACACGCAGTTCTCGAAGATGATGATCGCCGCTGTTCTGGTCTTCTTTCCCGTAATGATCAACACGGTTCGTGGTCTGCTCAGCGCACCCGCTCCGGCGCTCGAGCTCATGCGTTCGTTCGCCGCGAGCGAGCGCGACATCTTCCTCCGGGTCCGGATGCCCTCCGCTGTTCCATACATATTCACCGCGCTGCGGATCTCGGCGACCCTCGCAACCATCGGCGCGATCATCGGGGAGTACTTCGGCGCTCCGAAAGTGAGCCTGGGCCAGTACATCGTGACCTATACGTCGTACCTGAACTTCGAGCGGTCGTGGGGGGCCATCATTTTTGCCAGTGCGATCGGGATGGGGCTCTATGTGGTCGTCGTCCTTGTCGAACGGATCGTGGCCCCGTGGGCTGCAGATCGGTCAACTGCACCAACCTGAGGAGCTTCCGCGACCAACTCACTGCGGCTAGACTGTCTCGGTTGGCGCAGGCATCCCGGAGGATCGGCCCCGCGTCGAGGCGGAGCGCGCGGGCGTGGCTCGTGTGCCGCAGATAGGGTGCCCGATCGGGCTCCGAAGAGGAGAGATGCGATGCGGTTCGCGCGCAGGTTCGCGGTGCTCACCGCTGTGGCCATGTTCCTGGCGGTGGGGTGTTCGACCCCAGCGGCCAGCTCGGGTCCAGTTTCGATCCGCCTGCAGTTGCAGTGGCTACCTCAGGCTCAGTTTGCCGGCTACTACGCCGCTGTCCAGAAGGGCTTCTACGCGGCCGAGGGGCTGGATGTGAAGATCCTGGCGGGTGCGGTCGACATCGTTCCGGCGACGGTCGTCGCGGGCGGCAACGCGGAGTTCGGAATCTCCTGGGTTCCCAAGATGCTCGCCTCGCGAGAGAACTCGGCCGACGTGCAGGTTATCGGTCAGGTCTTCCAGAGATCGGGCACCAGCCAGGTCAGCTTCAAGGACAAGGGCATCGTCAAGCCTGAGGACTGGAAGGGCAAGAAGGTTGGAACCTGGGGCTTCGGTAACGAAGCAGAGCTGTACGCCGCAATGCTCAAGGCCGGGATCGATCCCGCGAACGCGTCCGATGTCACCATCGTGAATCAGGACTTCACCATGACCGCGTTCCTCAACGGGGACATCGATGCCGCACAGGCCATGACCTACAACGAGTACGCGCAGGTTCTCGAGTCCCAGAACCAGGCGACGGGCAGTCTGTACACGCCGGATGACCTCAACGTCATCTCGATGGAGTCGGCCGGTACGGCGATGCTCCAGGACGCGATTTTCGCGTCCGAGGCATGGCTCAAGAAGGCAGGTAACGAAGATGTCGCCGTCAAGTTCCTGCGAGCCTCGTACAAGGGTTGGCAGTTCTGCCGTGACAATGCGGCCGAGTGCGTGGATATCGTCCTCAAGGCAGACACCGCCCTGCCCAAGGGCCACCAGACCTGGATGATGAACGAGATCAACGCGCTGATCTGGCCGTCGCCGAACGGGATCGGATTGGTCGATCAGGCCGCCTGGGATCAGACGGTCACGATCGCCACGGATGGCAAGATCCTCACCAAGCCTGTCGAGAACGGGTTCCGCAACGACTTGACCGAGAAGGCACTCAAGGACCTTGGTGGCGACACCACGGGCGCGAGTTTCCAGAAGGCAGTCGTCGAGGTCACCGCAGGCGGCAAATAGCCGTACCACGCAGCCATCGACCGAACGGTCGGCCCCGCAAGGGGCCGGCCGTCTTGTTATCCGGCGCTTCGGCGCGTCTGGCTACATGTGGCTCACTGGCTCATGAGCCCAATTTCTCGTACGCCCATTTCATGGCCGACCGCGGCGCCGTCTTAGGACCTGATGCCCGTCGACGTGATACGAAGGCCGCTGGCAACATCCTCCTCGCGCCCGGCAACACCCGGATTGCTGGCGTGACGGCGGAGGGCCTCAAGGGGCCAACGGAGTCCTCAAGGCTTCGATTTCGGGCATATGAACGCGCCGGCAGCAAAGGGATCGCCTGCCCTCGGATCAGCTGGAGTTGCCGGTGCCGAACTGGCGATCGCCGGCATCACCGAGGCCGGGCATGATGTAGCCGACGTCATTGAGCTGGCGATCCAGCGAAGCGGTGAAGATCTCGACGTCCGGATGTGCGGCAGTTACCGCGGCAACGCCCTCCGGGGCCGCGATCAGGTTCACGAGCTTGATCCGCACCGCGCCCCACTTCTTGAGGACCTCGATGGCCGCCGTGGCCGATCCACCGGTCGCGAGCATCGGGTCGAGGATCAGGCACAGGTCTACGTTGGCTGAGTCAGGGAGCTTGTTGTAGTACTCGACGGGACGAAGCGTTCGCTCGTCGCGAAACAGGCCGAGGTGCCAGACCTGGGCCGTCGGCATGAGCTCGAGCATCGCGTCGACCATGCCAAGGCCGGCCCGCAGGATCGGCACGAGCCCGATCCGATCCGCCAGTTCGAAGCCCTGCATCGTCTCGATCGGCGTCTCAACATCGAGTGGACGCAGACCGGCATCGGCCAGGGCCTCGTAGCCCAGGAGCCAGGAAAGCTCCCGGACGACCTCGCGAAACTTCTTCGGCTCCGTGTTGACATCGCGAAGGATGCCCAGCTTGTGCTGAACGGCTGGGTGCTGCGAGACGTGGAGCATCGGCGTCGACATCGACGAGCCTCCGGGGTAACCGATCGTGGCGCCCGAGCAGGGCGATTCGTAGTGGGCTGG
>JANMPD010000047.1:0-7478 GCA_031369685.1 Chloroflexota bacterium
CCGTCGTTCGCGCCGAGGCTGTTGTCACCACGCGCGCCGGGCGAGATGTCGATGGTGGTCGGGTCCGCCGGATCAAGATAGCTGCTGTCGCGGATGACCTCGACGAGTTCGTTCTTCAGTTCCTGATCCGTGGCTGGGTCACCGACGCGCGGCGGTGGGCCCGGATCGATCGGTATTCCGTCGGACCCTCCTGGGGGCAGCGCAAAACTCGTGACGCGGCCCCATTGCGTGCCGACGGCCTGCTGGACACCGTTGGTCACGGGGATCCCGTTCTGGGAAATCATGTGGGCGATCTGAAGTGGTTGCCAGCGGTTCGGGTCGGTCATGGGGCCAACGGCGCCGCCATCGACGACCAGCGGCTCATTGACCGGCTTGTAGTCAGGGGGCTTGTAACCGCCGGCCTCGTTCGACCCGTCCGCTTTGCCGGCCGCGAGGATCGTGTCGGCGATCCGGTTGCCCACGGCTGCCGGCGTATTCCCGAGCGCGAGCGTGGCGCCAAGTGGGTAGCACAGGCCATCCATGACGTCGGCAAACTCCGACAGGGACGCCTCTCCGCCGACCGATTTGATGAACCGCGCCGTGAGGACCTTGTAGGCGGCATAGCTCATAGCCTCTTTGCGGGCGGCCTCGACATCGGAAGCGGCGTGCTTCTCCGTGACGAAGACACCGCGGGCGGTCGGATCGTAGGCAGCCCAGGCGTCCCACATGGCCGCCGACAGGTGGTACAGGTTCCTCGCGTGGAGCGGCGGGTTGGGCAGCGCCCGGCGGATGGCGTCGAGGAGCGCCTCGTCCCAGCGCCGCGCGACCGACCAGTCCGGATTCTCGACGGATGCCGTGCACGCCGGCCGGGTTTCCGATGGTCGGGAGATGACGACGAACGACCCGATCCCGACCACCGAGGTGAGCAGGATGATGGTCGCGATGATCCGAGACCGTCGAGCTCGCATTCGGATCTCGGTCAGGTCTGGTCGGCGCGACGATCCGCCGCGTCGAAGACCCGCTCGATCACCCGGAGGTTGGCGACGCCATCGGACGGCGGAACGGGGATCGGATGGCCATCCAGGACCGCCGCGGCGAAGCGGCTCGCCTGGACCGCATACGGATCGGCTGGCGCGAAGGTGAGCGTCTCCGTGGCCGGGGCGACCGGCGGCTCGCCGCCGTGGGTCAGGTGGATCGAGGTCGGCAGGTGGGGTGGAATATTGAACGGGATGTCGATGGCGATGCGCCCGTCCGTACCGTAGATGTGAACGCGCTGATCGTCCTCCGCGCGTGTGCTGCAGGTGAACGTGGCGATTCCCGTCTCGAATTCAAGGAGTGCGCTGGTAAGCGTGTCCACGCCAGACGCCGAGTCACGGACGATCGAGGCCTCGACCCGGACCGGCTCGGCATCGAACAGCATCCGGGACAGGTTCACGTTGTAGCAGCCGACGTCGTAGAGCGCCCCGCCGCCGTATTCCTTGATGTTCCGGATGTTCGTCGCGTCGTCGTTGAAATACGAAAACCAGCTCTGGACCGCCACCAGCCGCCCGATCCGACCCGATTGGACCAGTTCGCGTGCCGCCACCCATGACGGGTGGTGCCGATACATGAACGCTTCCATCAACCGGACCCCGGCTCGATCACAGGCCTCGATCATCCGCTCGGCATCGGCCGCGGTGGTCGCAAGCGGCTTCTCGCACAGAACATGCTTCCCGGCCTGCGCCGCGGCGATCGTCCAGGCAGCATGCAGGTGGTTGGGCAGGGGAATGTAGACCGCATCAACGTCTGGATCGGCGAGGAGCGCTTCATACGAGCCGTGTACTCGTGGGATCCCCAACGCCATGGCTGCGTCGCGCGCTCGAACCTCGTCTCGAGACGCGATCGCAACGACCGTCGAGCGGTCGGCGGCCTGGAGTCCGGGGATGACCTTCTTCCGGCCGATGTCGGCCGTCGACAGGATCCCCCAGCGGAGGTCGGTCATCGGCTAGCCCCAGGAGGTCTCGGTCACAGGCCGCAGGTTCACCTCGAGCAGGCGGTGGTTGCGTGGTCGAGTGACCACGAACAGGACGACCTCGGCGACATCGTCTGGAGCCATCATGCCGGCAAGCTGGGGCATGTCAGGCGTCCGACCATGACCCATCGCGAAGTCGGTGGCAACACCTCCGGGACACACGCTCGTGCAGCGAACGCCCTGCTCCCGAAGTTCGTGGTCGAGGGCGCGGGTCATGCCGACCTGGGCGAACTTCGAGGCGGAGTAGGCGACCTCGTAGGGCAGCCCACGTCGTCCGGCTTCGCTCGCGATGGTCACGATGTCGGCCGCATCGCTCTTGAGGAGCTCGGGCAGCGCGGCCCGAACGGCATACAGGGCGCCCTTCACGTTGACGTCGATCATGGATTCAAGGTCATCAATCGGGAGGTCGAGGTACGAACCGTAGGCCCCGACGCCGGCGTTGATGACGAGGATATCGAGCTGGCCGAACCGCGCGACCGTCGCCGCGACCATGTCCTGCAGCGATCCCAGGCTGCGAACGTCGCAGGACTGGGCGAATGCCCCTTCGATTCCCGGGTTGTCGCCGCTCCGCGACCCGACTGCCACGTGCGCACCCGCGCCGGCGAGGGCCCGCGCCGTCGCTGCTCCGATGCCTCGACTGGCCCCGGTGACGAGCGCAACGCGCCCCTTGAGTGAGTGCATGGGCGATTCTCCATGTCGGCGGCTACGTCTATCGCGATGCGTCGCAATGGGCCGATTTGGCGGGGAAACTGCTGCCCGGAGGGCTGTCACGCGGAAACCGGCTCGTTGCGCGTCGATTGTGGTGGACAACCCGCTTGACAGGGCCGGTCCGCATGAACGAGCCTAGCACAGACATTTGCAAGAGAGGGATACAAACCGTTGCCAGTCGGTCGCGAAGAGGTTGGACAACGAAGCGAAACGGTTCGCCGGGCGAACCTGAGCGCCATCGTCCGTGAACTGCATCTTCGCGGCTCGCTGTCCCGGTCTGAGCTCGTTGCGTGGACCGGGCTCACGCGGAGCGCCATCCGATCCCTGGTCGGAGACCTGGTGGCCGGTGACTTCGTGGTGGAGGATGCCGCAGTTCGGCTCGGGACCCCGGGACGTCCTTCCCCGCAGGTTCGACTGGTTACTGACCGGATCGTCGTCATCGCGCTCGAAATCGCCGTCGATTCACTGGCCGTGGCCATCGTCGGCCTCGGAGGCCAGGTGCACTGGAAGGAGCGCGTCGATCGGCCACGGGCGCATTCGTCCGTCGACGACATCGTCGGCGATCTCGCCAACCTCGTGGCACGTGCCCGAGACCAGCGGCCCACCGATGACGCCCCGATCGGTGTCGGCGTCGCCGTCGCGGGACTCGTGCGACCTACGGACGGAGTGGTGGCGGTCGGTCCGAACCTGGGTTGGATCGATGTCCCGCTTGGCGAGCGACTCATGTCCGCGCTCGGGCTCGACGTCCCGATCGCCGTCGCCAACGAAGCCGACCTGGGCGCCCTTGCTGAGTCTCGACGGGGCGCGGCGCGTGGCGCCGATGACGTCCTCTACGTGCACGGTGAAGTCGGCGTGGGTGGCGGGATCATCGTCGGTGGCCGGCCGCTGTCGGGAACCTCGGGATTCGCCGGGGAAATCGGTCACATGCCGATCAATCCCGAAGGCCGTCCCTGCCAATGTGGATCGTTCGGCTGCTGGGAGACCGAGATTGGCGAACGAGCCCTGCTCGAGCGCGCTGGCTACCCGCTCGAAGGGGGGCGCATGGCGGTGTCCGCACTCATCGCGGACGCCGCAGATGGTCGGCCGGAGGCCCTTGCCTCGCTTGATCACGTTGGCCGATGGCTGGGGGTCGGGTTGGCGGGCCTGGTCAACGTCCTCAACCCGAGCGTTGTCGTCCTGGGGGGCCTGTTCTCACCGGCATTTCCGTACCTTGTCCCATCCCTGACCGGCGCCCTCGAAGCCCGCGGCCTCGAGGCTGCGCGGCGCCTCGTGTCGGTGGTGCCGGCGTATCTCGGGGTCGACGCGGCGCTGCTTGGCGCCGCGGAGCTCGCGTTCGAGCCACTGCTCGTCGACCCAGTCGCCTGGATCGGCCCACGCGGCGTCCCCGCGCCGTTGGTACCGGCCTGATGCCTCGTTCCGGGCATCGAACAGCGCTGCTTTGCACCGTACGGGCACCTCGTGTCGCCCGAGTCAAGGAAGTCACCACAATCGACGAGGAGGGTGCTAGCCTACGAGCCTTCGCACAGTATCGATAGCGTCAGATCCGGAGGAGGAGTAACACTCAATGATCGTTCGTAAAGCAGCGGTCCTGATGGCCGCAGCCGCGATGGTATTCGCGGCCTGTTCGAGTGGAGGCGGGACCACCGCCGCGCCAACCGGTGGGACCAGCGCCGCGCCAACCGTCGCCCCGCCCAAGGACTGCACCGTCGGTGTGTCCTGGAACAACTTCCAGCAGCCCCGATGGGCCGCTCATGACAAGCCGAACCTGCAGAAGACCGTCGAAGATGGCGGCGGCAAATACCTCGATGCCGACGCGAACCTGAGCGGCGAGCAGCAGCTCACGGACGTCGACACGCTGATCTCGAAGGGCGCCAACGTCCTGGTCCTGCTTGCGCAGGACGGCAAGGCCATCCTTCCGGCCCTCAAGAAGGCGGCCGATGCCGGGATCCCGGTGATCGCCTATGACCGCCTGATCGAGGATCCGAGCATCCTCTACATCACCTTCGACAACGTCCTCGTCGGCAAGGCCGAAGCGGCGGCCATCATCGCCAAGGTGCCGAAGGGCAACTACGTCCTGATCAAGGGCGACCTGGGTGACGCCAACGCCTCCACGTTCCTGCCGCAGGGCTGGGACGACGCCGGTCTCAAGGCCAAGGTCGCCTCCGGCGACATCAAGATCCTCAACGGGCCGGACGGGACCTACACCGACGGTTGGAAGACCGAGAAGGCCCAGTCCAACATGGAAGCGATCATCGACAAGGCCGTCGCCGACGGCAACAAGATCGACGCCATCCTCGCGGAGAACGACAGCACGGCGCTCGGCGTCGTCGCGGCGCTCACCGCCAAGTCGTACGGCTTCCCGCCCCTGAGTGGCCAGGATGGCGACTCCGCCAACCTGAACAACGTTGCCCTGGGCAAGCAGTATGTCGATGTCTTCAAGAACTCCAATGAGCTCGGCAAGGCCGCAGGCGCCGCAGCGCTCGCCCTCTGCGCCGGCACGAAGATGGCTGACCTCAAGCTCCCCGACGGCCTGATCGACGCGTCTGTCGCTCCGGTCCCGGGGCTCGGTGCCCAGCCGTTCACCACCCCCGACGGGGTATCAGTTACGTCCTTCATCCTTCAGCCGACGCCTCTCACGGCGGACACCCTCCAGGTGGCCATCGACGCGGGCTTCATCACGAAGGCTGACCTGTGCAAGGGCGTCGACGCCGCGACGGCGCCGACTGCCTGCAAGTAGCGGTCTCCGACCGCTGACCTAGTCATTCACCAGCGCCCCCGGGATCCTCCTGGGGGCGCTGGTCTCTGTACCTCAAGGCCAGGAGAGCCGTCGTGACGAACATGGCCGACGCGACACCGGTCCCGGCAAGGACTCAGCCTCCCAGGCGACCGCCGCTACGTGGCCTCATCGCTCAGACCGAAATCGATCTACGACTCTTCGGCATGCTCGTCGCCCTCGGGGCGATCCTGCTGATCTTCAACATTCTGAGTGGCGGCAAGTTCTTCCAGCCCACCAACATGGTCACCCTGGCCGTGCAGGCGTCCGGTGTCGCGGTCATTGCGACCGGTATGGTCCTGGTGATCGTCTCGCGGAACATCGACCTCTCGGTCGGATCGCTGGTCGGCCTCATCGCCATGACCTACGCCCTTCTGATGACCGACTGGATGCCGAACATCCTCGGGATCGGGCCAGACTTCCCCTTCCGCTGGGCCATTGCTCTCGCCCTCGGCATCGGACTCGGGGCGCTCGTCGGCGCGCTCCAGGGATTCATCATCGCCTACGTCGGGGTGCCCTCGTTCATCGTCACCCTGGGCGGATTGCTTTCGATCAGGGGCGTCGTCTGGTATCTCTCCAGCGGGGCCGCGGTTTCGGGCCTCGATCCCAGCTTCCAGCTCATCGGTGGCGGGGCGCAGGGATCGATCGGCGGAACCCTGACCTGGATCCTCGGCATCGTCGGGTGCATCGCGATCATCGCGCTCCTCGTGAACGGCCGGCGCCAACGACGGCGGTTCGACTTCCCCGTCAGGCCGATGTGGGCCGAGATCCTGCTCGGCGTGGTCGGATCTGTCGTCATGCTCGGCGTGGCCGCGTTCGCCAACGCGAACCTCTGGCCGGTGGGTCTCGCCAATCGGATCGCTACCGAGCAGAACTGGGGACCGGCGCCCGCAGGAGGCTGGAGGATCCCGACCGGGTTCCCGGATCCGATCATCCTGCTGATCGGCGTCACCATCGTGATGACTGTGATTGCGACGAGGCGCCGGTTCGGCCGTTACGTCTACGCGTATGGCGGAAATCCCGACGCGGCGGACCTCGCCGGCATCAACACTCGCCAGACGATCCTCAAGACCTATGTCCTGATGGGCATGCTATGCGCCCTTGCCGCAGCGATTGCAGCTGCTCGGCTCAACGGCGCGACCCTCGATGTTGGACAGAGCTATGAGCTGTACGTGATCGCCGCGGCCGTCGTCGGCGGGACGTCATTCGCCGGGGGCATCGGCACGATACCCGGTGCCGTGATCGGCGCGTTCGTCATGCAGTCCCTGGCCTATGGCCTGAGTTTCATGGGCGTCAACGCGCCCGGCCAGAACGTGGTGGCCGGCATCGTGCTGATCGTCGCCGTCGGCTTCGACACCTTCAACCGCCGGCGCGGTTCGTGAGCGGCAGGGAGGGCTGACCCGTGACTGTTGCAGAGCGAATGCCGCTCGTCAGCATGCGCAACATCAACGTCGCCTTCGGCGGCGTGCACGCCGTCGAAGACGTGACGCTCGACCTCTATCCGGGCGAGGTCGTGGGACTCGTCGGCGGCAACGGCGCAGGTAAGTCCACGCTGATGCGCGTGCTGTCGGGCGCCCACCCGGCCGATGAGGGCCAGATTCTCGTCGACGACCGACCCGTGACGATCCGCAATCCGCGCGATGCGAAGCACCACAAGATCGAGACGATCTACCAGACGCTCGCGCTCGCCGACAATCTCGACGCCCCCGGCAACCTGTTCCTGGGCCGCGAGAAGACGACCCGTGTCGGGTCGCTTGATGACTCGGCGATGGAGGCCGAGACGCGCAAGGTGATGCGCCGACTGAACCCGAACTTCACCCGTTTCAAGATGCCCGTCAAATCCCTGTCCGGCGGGCAACGTCAGGCCGTGGCGATCGCCCGCGCCGTGTACTTCAATGCCCGGATCCTGATCATGGACGAGCCGACCGCGGCGCTCGGACCGGCGGAGACGGCCCAGGTCCGCAATCTTGTCCGCCAGCTCAAGAGCGAGGGAATCGGGATCTTCCT
>JANMPD010000062.1:0-2372 GCA_031369685.1 Chloroflexota bacterium
GGCTGGAGACGAAGGTTCCTCCAGAAGCCGAGGCGGCGGTTATCGTGCAGAAGGAGAGATCTGGCTCCTACAACGTCCTCGGAGCGGCGCGTTCGGGTGCGTGGTTTATCAGCTCCACATCCGTGGTAAACGCCGTCGACCACCCATCTCGGGTTACCTGGCAGCCGGAAGCATTTCTCGCGTTCGTTGGGACATTGGTTCCACGGGACTCGGGACCATCGACGGACCGCGCGTTTGAAGTAGTCCTCTGGAGCCTTGCTCAAAGTGGGATCAATCCGATCCCGGAGGGAACGATTGACCAAGTCTTCGGCCGCGTCATTGATCAGACAACTCTGAACATCGGTGACCAGCGAGACGAGTATGCGGCCAGCCTCGGCGCGAAGTACGCGGAGGGTCCAGAGGCTGTGATCGCTCGACTGCCGCCGTCACAACGGATGATCGCCGCCCTGCAATTGGCGAATGAACGCGCCCAAGTGGATGCGGCGCGCTTGGCCGAAACCGCCGCTCGAGAAGCGGAGTCGACTGCCCGCGCGAAGAAGGCGGAAGGAACGGCCGAAGCCCTTGGCAAGTTCGTTAAGAAGTACAACGCACGCCGGGCGGTGACGGAGAAACGGGCGCGGGTCAGGCGTCAGCGAAAAGGAAAGGGCTGAGTCCCAAGACTCGCGCCGCGAGCCGAGTCCTCGTCGAGCCCACCCTCGTCAGCGGTAGAAGTGTTCGATGGGCAACCTCGCGATTGAGCCGACCCAGGCGCACCGTGCTTGTGCAACCTCGACTACCCCTCCATCCGGAACTCGTCGAGATCGAGTTCGCGCTCGATCGAGCGGAGGGTCTGGTCGTTGATCTCGCCGCGGCGAAGCTGGACGACGGCGGTTCGCTGGGCGCCGATGACCCAGCGCTGGATCTCCTCGTGCTCGACACGCTCCTAGTGCCGTTCGGCGGTCTCGTCCGGATCATTGGTCGCGATGTGGCTGGTCCGACCTCTCAGGCCTGGTTCGATGCGGTCGACGAGCCCGGGAAGGGTCCCGCTCCGGCTTCACCGTGGGCTGCAAGGCCTAGTGCCGCGGGGCCGCGGATCCTGCAACCGTGAGCTTGTCGAAGCCGGCTTGTGGCCGTCCGTGGGACGTCGCGGAACACCAATGGCAGCGGTAAGCCTGGCGCCAGGATCCCCGTGTCCCCTAGACTCGGTTCGAGGATACGGGAGAGGGTGTGACGCGGAACGAGGCTGAGACACGAATTGAGCTCATCGATCCGATCCTGCATGCGCGCGGGTGGACCGAGGATCTGATTCGGCGCGAGGAGACGCTCGGGACGGTTGAGATCGTCGATGGCCAGCCTCGGCGGCAGACGCATGGGCGGACGGATTACACGCTGCGGGTGAAGACGACGGCCGGGCCGCAGCCGGTCGCGGTGGCGATCCTCGAGGCGAAGTCGGAGGATAAGTCGCCGGCGTACGGCCTGGACCAGGCGAAGGTGTACGGCACCGAAGCGAAGCGACTGAACGTCCCCTTCGTCATCGCCACGAACGGCCACCTGTGGACGCTTTTCGACCGCCGCTCAGCCAAGACCACGCCGATCCCCCGCCCCATGGCCGACTTCCCCACGCCCCAAGAGCTCCGAGCCGCCTACGAGGACGCCGTCGGCATCGACCTCACGAGCCCCGCGGCCAAACCCCTTGCAATCCCCTATCGCGGCGGCGAGACGTCGCGACGGTACTACCAGGACGCCGCGATCCGCGCAGTGCTGGAGAAGCTCGCCCGCGGCGAGAGGCGTGCCCTCCTGAGCCTCGCCACGGGTTCCGGCAAGACGCTGATCGCGGTGAACCTCCTACGCAAGATCGCCGACGCTGGGCAGCTGAAGCGGGCCCTCTTCCTGTGTGATCGCGAGGAGCTCCGGAGCCAGGGCCTGATGGCGTTCCAGAACGTGTTCGGGGCGGACGTGGCGGCGGCCTCGGGTGCCAACCCGCAGAAGAACGCCCGGATCGTGATCGCGACGTACCAGACCCTGGACATCGACTCGGACGAGGCGGACGCCAGCTTCCTCGACGCCAACTACCCCGAGGACTACTTCAGCCACATCGTGATCGACGAGTGCCATCGATCGGCATGGGGCAAGTGGTCGGCCGTCCTGACCCGCAATCCGAACGCCGTCCAGGTGGGCCTGACCGCCACCCCGCGCCAGCTCGACTACGGCAGGAACGCCGACGCGCAGGCGGACGCCGTGATCTCCGCGGACAACCTCCGCCATTTCGGCGAGCCGGTCTACGAGTACGACATCGGCCAGGGCATCGAGGACGGCTACCTCGCGGCGTGCGAGATCGTTCGGCGGGACATCTTCATCGGGGACAGCCCGTTTGCCGAGCGCGACACCGGCCT
>JANMPD010000116.1:0-9740 GCA_031369685.1 Chloroflexota bacterium
ATCCGCGCTGGCAGGCGCCACGCCGTAGGCGACGTCGTCGGGCCCGATTGCCCACACGGCGCGCCACCAGACCTCGCTCAATGGCATCCGGACCCCGCTCGCGAGCGCGCCATCGGGGGCCACGGTCAGGAGTCCGGCTTCGCCGATCGGCTGACCCGCGTCGATCACGTCACTGAGCTGCTGCCGTACCAGCAACGCCAGCTTGTCGCCGACGACACGGCCCGTAAAGGACAGGCCCTGAAGGGCCACCGGCCACCCAGGGAGCGGGCGACCGTTCGAGTCGAACGCGAAGGCGCTGATGGGGCTGAACATGTTCCCGTCGGGGTTTTCGAGTGTGCAGATGACTCGGACCGAGCCGTCGTCGACCGGCAGCAGCTGTTCACAGAAGGTGGCGCCGGCGAGCACGACTGGCCACCCTGCCCGCGGCTGGCCGGTCGAATCGAGAAGGGCCAGAACGGCCGGGGCCACACGCATCGGGATCAGGACATAGAGGCTCCCGGCCGGCCCAGGGGCGGTAAGGACGACATGATCCGAGTTCTCGCGGGCGGATCCACGTATCGGGAGGGAGGCCGATACTGGATCCTGCGATGGCGCTGGCTCCGGCGTCGCCGTGAAAGTCGACGAGGACTCCGGCCCCGACGGGGTGCTGGGCGCGTCTACGACCGACCTCGATGGTGTGCTCGATGCGCTTGTGCACCCAGCCATGAGGAGTGCGACCAGAAGAGACGCTGCGAAGACTCCCAACCTGCGCGATCTCTCCGCACGGTCCATGGCAGAAGGACGCCCGATTATCCCCCGTGTTACGGGCAGCAACGAGGTCGAACGGGCACGCTCGACGGGTCACGGCCACCCTCCCCGGACGAGGCCCGGGGCAGATCTCGCGCCTTGACATCGAACGGGTGTTCGGTATGATCTCCTGGAGTCCGCTCCAAGGAGATCCCATGACCAGGCACGACGCCACCCGCAAGACGAAGATCTTGAACCACATCGCTGCGACACTCCGCGCGCGGGGCTATCCCCCATCCGTTCGCGAAATCGCCGGCGCGGTGGGGCTCAGCTCGACGTCAGCCGTGCATCACCACCTGCAGATCCTCGAGCGTGACGGGTACCTCGAGCGCGGTGCCGCGCAGTCGCGCGCAATCCGGTTGACGCCGACGGCGGCCATCACGCTTGGTCTCTCGAGCGAGCTCGTACCGCAGTCAACCGCAGCCGATGCGCATGTCGTTCCGATCATCGGCGAGATCGCGGCAGGCGGACCCATCGAGGCCTATCAGGACGCCTCCGAGACCATGGCCATTCCGGAAATCCTGGCGCCCAGCGGAGACGCGTACGTCCTCCGGGTCCGTGGCGATTCGATGATCGACGCTCACATCGCGGACGGCGATTTCGTGCTCATTCGACCCCAGAACACGGCCCGCAACGGAGACATCGTCGTTGCCCAGGTCGAGGAGAACGCCGTAACCCTGAAGACGTTCTTCCGCGAAAAGGATCATGTCCGCCTCCAGCCGGCCAACGCCAACTACCCAGCCCAGATCTACCCTGACGTGCGGATCCAGGGGAAGCTGATCGGGGTTATTCGGCGACTTGATTAGCGACGTACTGGCATCCGCCATGCCGACGTTGTCGGGTCCGCGCCTCCCCCCTGCCTTGGCCTGACGGCTCCAGGTCGCCGCGACCGGTTCTCTCCACAGGCCGTCCACAGGGATCGTGGGACCGTCCACGAGCAATTGCGATCGGCAAATCAACACGGGGATAAGACTCTGTGCGGCGAGCCGTCCGGTTGCCACACTCGAGTTGATACTTCCCACTCGGAGACTGGCCCTGCCGTGATCGATCGTCTGCCGCCCCAGAGTCTTGAAGCTGAGCAGTCCGTGCTCGGTGCGATCCTCATTGATCGCGAGACGATCATCGAGATCGCGGAATTCCTGCGCCCGGAGGACTTCTACCGGCAGGCCCATGCCACCGTCTATCGAGCGATGCTGGACCTGTTCGAGCGCCGTGAACCGGTCGACATCGTCACGGTCGCCGAGACGCTCGAACGCAAGAGCGATCTCGAGGGCATCGGCGGCCGCAGCTATCTCTCGACTCTGTCCAACCAGACACCGACCGCAGTTCACGCGGTTCAGTACGCGCGGATTGTCGAGCGGAAAGCCGTGCTCCGGAACCTGATCGGCGCGGCCGGCAAGATCGCCGGCATCGGATACGAGGATCCGGCAGAGATCCAGGAGGCGATCGACCGCGCCGAATCTGAGCTCTTCCAGGTCTCGAATCGGCGGATCACGGTCGGCTTCAGCGTCCTCAAGGACCTGCTCCACTCCGCCTACGATCGCTTGGACTACCTCCACGCGCACCGTGGCGAACTGAGCGGCGTGACCTCGGGATTCGCGGACCTCGATGCACTTACGACCGGCTTCCAGAAGAGCGACCTCATCGTGGTCGCGGCCCGGCCATCGATCGGCAAGACGAGCTTCGCGCTGAACATCGCCGAGCATGCGGCCGTTCGCGAACGGAAGAGCGTCGGTGTGTTCAGCCTCGAGATGAGCAAGGAACAGCTCGTGCTTCGACTGCTGTCGAGCGTCGCCAACATCGACTCGAAGCGACTTCGGACGGGTTTCCTCGAGGAAATGGACTTCGCGCGGATCGCGCCGGCCATGAACGATCTGTCCGAGGCCCCGGTCTACATCGACGACACGCCCAACATCACATCGATGGAGCTGCGAACCAAGGCTCGGCGGCTCCAGGCCGAGGCGGGCCTTGACCTCGTGGTCGTCGACTACCTGCAGCTGATGCAGGCCACGACGACGAACCGTGATTCCAACCGGGTCCAGGAGGTGAGCGAGATCTCCCGGGGGCTGAAGGCCCTGGCGCGAGAGCTGTCGGTACCCGTGATAGCGCTCTCTCAGCTTTCCAGGCAACCCGAAATGCGCGAATCCAAGGAGCCGCGGCTCTCAGACCTTCGCGAATCTGGAGCCATCGAGCAGGACGCGGACCTGGTCCTGTTCCTGTGGCGAGAGAAGGAACGCGGCGGAGAGGATCACGACGCCGACGGCGAGGTCATCAACGTCAAGCTTGCGAAGCACCGCAATGGACCGACCGGGGATATCCAGCTCTGGTTCCGCAAGAGCCAGACCCGATTCCAGTCCTATGCCGGCCAGCGCTACGCCGAAGCCTGATCTCTACCGGGATTCGCCGGGCAGGATCGGCCGAAGGGCAAGCGTGTAGAGCTTTCCGTCCGGTCCCGTGATCGGGAGGTTGGTGAATCCTCCCTCGATGCCCGTCAACCCGAGAGCATCGACATCGGCGGCCGAGAGCGTGTGGATCGGAAACTGGGGTGCATCCGGGTCCGCCGGCTGAACGAAGTCCGCGGGCGTGATGTCCTTCCACGGCCATGTAACGGCCGGCCCGAAACCATCCGCGGTCAGGATGCCGCGCCAGCGATCGGGAGTCCATGCGGTCTCGCCGGTGACCGAGGTCGCGAAGTTGCTGATCCGTTCGCCGAGCGTGGCCAGGACCTTCAGGATGGCGCTATCGGGACTCTGCGAATTCTCGAATCCGAGGGCCTCCACAGACACGACCTTGTCCAGGCCGCCAGCCCGGATGGTGAACGTCGAGGTCGGAGCGTCGGCCACGTTACCGGGGTTGTAGGTGGCGCGCGCGACCCCGAGACCGCTGTCGGCGAGGGCGAATCGAAGGAACCCCTGGACTTCCGGCTCGGACAGACGCGCGATGAGGTACGGCGTGAGCGCTCCGACCTTGTCATTGGCGGGTGGCACCGCCGTGAAGTCACGGAAGATCACGGTCCCGTCGCCATAGAGGGTGAACTGGGGTGCCTGTGTGGCAAAGAAGCCAATCGGGACGAACCCGCCACCCTGTTCGAACTGGAAGACCACATCCAGGGCGCCCGTGGCGTGCTCGATCGATGCGGGGTCGGTTGTCGGAGCGGGCGTGGGACCCGACGTTCCAACCGGTGGGGGTGTCGGCGATCCTCCGGACCCACCACAGGCAGCGAGCGTTGCGGCCGCGACCAGCAATAACGCTGAAGCGGCGGCGCGACGACCGGAGGCGCGGCCGGCGGCGCGACGACCGGCGGCACGACCGGGGCGAGCCCTCGAAGGATCGAGTGACCGGATGCTGGACGCGGCGTTCGAAAGGCGCGGATCTTCGTTCATGGACGCCTCGACGCACGCGCCTCCGGATCGGTTCCCGGGCCGTTCTCGGCACCGGCACCGGACCGTAGCAGCACGGTTGCGACAAGGTTGCGAAATGGGGCTGGTAATTGTCCGGCGACCTGAGTATCCTCCGCCGGGATTGACCTGCGTAACAGACGTTGGGCAACCGAGCGCGCGCATCGCCGCTTCAGGACCGCGGCACCGCCGTGGCCCTCGAAGGTCCTGCCGCGTCCGGTCCGCCCCAGCACGCAATTCGTGCGTGAGAAGGCTGGGAACGTTGGTAATGGACCGGACGATCACCTGTCGGGACTGCGGACAGCCGTTCGTCTTCACGGAAGGTGAGCAGCGCTTCTATGCCGAGCGCGGACTGTCTCACGAGCCCCAACGTTGCGCGCCGTGTCGCACGCTGGCGAAGCAATCGCGGAGGCCTGCGAATCGTGAATATCACACTTCGATCTGCGCAAGCTGTGGCAACCAGGCCTCGGTCCCCTTCGAACCGCAGGTGGACCGACCCGTCTACTGCAGCTCATGCTTCGATGAGATCCGCGCGGCGCAGGGCGATCGGCGGACAACTGACGGCTCCGGTGGCCCGAGCAAGCCGGGCGCACCGTCCTCGCCGTAGACTGGCGCGATCGTAACGAGCAACCGCTCGAGGAGGATCGCGTGGGCGTCATCATCATCCGGGAGATGGTCGGAACGAGCCCCAACTCGTGGAGCGACGCGGCTCGTCAGGCCGTGGCGACGGCATCGCGCACGGTCCGCAACATCAAGACCGTCGAGGTCGTGAAGTCGTCTGCCGTGGTCGACGACGGCGAGATCACCGAGTATCGCGTCGAAATCAAGATCGGCTTCGAATACGAGGGCTGATCCGGCCGACGTGCGCAGCTAATCGCGCGGTGAGCGCACCCCGCCACGATGGCGGCCATGCCCACCATTGACACTCGGTCCCAACCATCTCTATCGTTCGCGCCGCCTGAGCCCAGGGCGCGCGTGCGTGGCCCGCGCATTGACGGTCCAGCCGATCGTGGCGCCGTTCCCGTGGGACCTGGCCGACCGGCGATCGTCGCGCCGATGCACGGTTCAGGAGGCCCGCTCGGCCACGTGTCCGACTACCCCGTCCAATACGAAAAGGTGCAGGCTCCACCGCTCCGGGAGGAGACGCTCGCCAGGGATCGACTCCTCGACTGGCTGAACGTCAAAGTCCACCGCCGCGTTGTCCTCGTTCTCGCGGAGGCGGGCTACGGGAAGACCACGCTGCTCGCGGACTTTTCCCGACGGACCCGCGTGCGGACGTGCTGGTATCGCCTGGACCGCGGTGACCGAGACTGGCTCGGGTTCATCGCCCACCTCGTCGCGGCCTTCCGAGTTCACCAACCCGACTTTGCTCCCGTCACCCAGTCAATGATCCATGACGCGACCGTGGGCACGACGAACCGGGACATGGTGCTGGAGGCGTTCGTCCGCGAGCTGGGCACGTTGTCGGCGGAGCCAGCATCGCTGGTGCTTGACGACTTCCATCTCGTGGACGACTCGGAGGACGCTCGCGCCATCGTGCGGACGATGCTCGCGCGTGCCCCTGAGCGATTGACCTTCGTGCTCATCAGTCGCACAGCTCCGTCGCTCCCGCTGGCGCGCCTGCGGTCGCTCGGCGAGGTTGCGGAACTCCTGACTTCAGACCTTCGATTTGCGCCCGAGGAGACCGAGCAGCTGTTCCGGGAGACCTACGCCCTCGACCTCGAGCCGGGCGTCGTTGCCGAGCTCTCGCGAAGGACCGAAGGCTGGGTCGCGTCGCTCCAGCTCGTCCATGCCGCGATTCGAGATCGGAATCAATCCGAGATCCGCGCGTTCGTGCGGTCGCTGAGCGGAGCCGAGGGCAACCTCTACGACTATCTGGCTGAAGAGGTGGTTGGTGAGCTTTCAGCCGATCTGCAGCAATTCCTGATGCGAACGTCGCTGCTCGAGGTGATCGAACCGGTGCTGGGAGGCGTCGCCTCCCGGACTACCTCAAGCCAGACCGCCGCATCGATTGCAGACGGCGAGATGCTCGGCCTGTTCAGTCGCCTTGGTCCGAATACGCGTGGGCACGTGCGGGCGCATCCCCTCGTACGGGACTTTCTGCAGGCCCGCCTGCGAAGATCCCACGGCGCCGACGTGTTGGTGGAAATCCATCGGGAGGTCGCCCATGCCGCTGAGTCTCGCGATTGGCGGATTGCCGGCCATCACTATCTCGAGGCAGGCGACCTCGACGATGCGCGCCGCGTCCTGGCCTCAGCCATCGAGTCGATCCTCGCCACGGGCGCCTACGTCGCCGCCGAAGAACTCGTAACCGCGCTACCGACCACCGATCGTCCCGACCCGAATGTTCTCGTGGTACTCAGTCGACTTGCACAACAGCGCGGACAGTCAGAACTTGGTCGAGAGCTCGCCGAGGCGGCATTTCTTGAACGAAGAGATAGCAGCGCCGTTGCCATGACGGTCCTCTCGGCGCGAATGGCCGCGGGCGACATTGAAGGAGCAATGGTCATCGCCGATGAGCTCGAGAAGGGAGCCGTGTCGATTCAGGGCCAGGCGATAGGACAGACGACTCGCCTCCTTCTGAGCACATCGCTGACCGGTGAAATCGGTGCGGCTCAATCGGCGCTTGAGGCGGCCATCACCATGCTCCGACCTCTTGGATCCGGCCACTTCGTCGGAGTCGGCCTGTCGAATCTCGGATATCTGCGCCGCGCGCAAGGAAACGCAACGCAGGCGCTGGCGGCCGCGGACGAGGCAATCAGCCTTCTTGAAGCGACATCCGCGGGCGGCGAACTGGTGTCCGCTCTGCTGCTTCGAGGTTGGGCGCTCGCGCATATCGGTGATCTCACCCGAGCGCGATCGGCCCTTCACGAGGCGCGGCAAAGGGCACGAGGCGACCAATTACTCGAGGTCGCCTATGAAGCCGGAGAAATTGAGGCCTTGTATGGCGATCCCGCATCTTCCCTGCACCTGCTTGCCAGTGTCGAAGACAGCATTTCAGCCGCTACAGATGCCGGAGAACAGGCGCTTTTGGCACAGATTCATGGGTTCATCGCCATTGGTAGGTTCGACGACGCACGATTCGCCGCTTCGAAGCTCAATTTCGGAACGTTGCGCTCGGCCGTGGCCTTCGAGACGCGCAGACAGCTGGTCAGGGCTTCGATCGATGTCCTCACGGGCGAGAGTTCAGGAACTCATGCCGCGAGGCTTTGCCAGCACGAGGCAGCCAACCAGGGGGCATCTCTATGGGAGAGCATCGCTCGGTTATTCGCTTCCAGCGCCGATCGGGACTTGTTTGGAGACGCAGTCCGCCAGCAATCCGAGCGGGATATCGCTGCTGTGTCCATGGCGGCTGACGTCGTCGCCCTCCACCTCGACTGTCTCGATCCTGACACCCGCAATCTTGTCGCAGGCGAGATACGCCTTCGGCCCGAGCGATGGCGAGCACCGTTACGACGAGCTATCACCACGACCGGTGGGACGCAACAGGCCGAGGCCGCGAAGATGCTCGACGAAGTCGGCACTACTGAGGATATTGTCCTGCTCCGGAAGGCCGCCAAGACTGCTGTCAGTGGCCCGTTTCCATCAGCCGCCGGAAAGGCGTTGTCCCGTAGGCTCGCTCCAAGAGTCTTTGTCGAAGACCTCGGCCGCATCGGAATCCTCATTGGCGGTCGCACTGTCGAGAGCTCGACTGTTCGGCGCAAAGTCCTCGCCCTGCTCGCCTTCCTTCTGACACGCCCAGGGCTGGCAGCCACGCGTGAAGAAGTACTCGAGGCGATGTGGCCGGACTTCGAGCCATCCACGGCTCAGAACTCGCTCAATCAGACGGTGTACTTTCTTCGACGAGTCTTCGAACCACGGTTCTCAGAGGAGACGACACCCGGGTACGTTGGGCAAGACGGCGAGACGCTGTGGCTCGATGGGAACCTCGTGCAAAGCCGAAGTCGGCAATGCCGCGAACTGGTAAAGACAGTGGGGACGCCGGCTGACCCTACACAGGCCATGGAACTTGCGCGGTCCTATCGCGGTCGATTCGCCTTGGATTTCCTCTACGAGGACTGGGCATCTCTGTATCGCGATTCGCTCCACGCCGCATACTTGAGAGTGGTTGAGTCTTCCCTTCGAGCCGACACTGATTCGGGACACTACGAGCGTGGAATCCTTCTTGCCCAAGTCGCTACTGAAGCGGAGCCGGAAGCTGAGGAACTCCAAATGGCGCTCACTCGCCTGTATCGACTGTCCGGATCGCTGGCAGCAGCATCCGAGCAATATCAGAACTACGCCCGGTCGCAGCGAGACCTCGGGCTCGAGCCCGAGCCTTTCGAGACTCTCTAGGTCCCCGCGTGATCAGATAGGTAGACATGCGTATTGACCAGTGTAGTCCGCTGTACCTATAGTCCGGCCTCTTCGTAGTACTCAGGTACTAGGAGGAGGAGTTAAGAACGCTCGGTACGCGCTGAAGCTCCACCTGAAATGGGCACTTAGGGTGGAGCCGAGCGAGTAGTGCAACCGACCGACCAATGTGTCTGGTCGGTTTTCGTGTCTTTTCGGGACACGGGGGCCGCAAGGAGGAACGAGCGTGCAGCCGGATAGCACCCTTAAGGGTTTCTAGGTTCTGTCATGTCTGACATGAAGGGCCGAATCGTGCGGCTCGCGATCACGCTTGGCGCGATTGCGGCGACCGCCCTCGCAGGTGGAGCAACCCTCAAAGGCTTCTAGTACCTCAGTTCTGTCGAGTTCCGGGACCCAGGAGGGTAAAGTAACCAGGAGTCGACGGGCAAGTACGAGGAGCACGTGACCAGGTCTCTCAAGCTCTACATCACCGGGCTCGTGGGAGCAGCAGCAATAGCGCTGCTTACCACGGGCCTTGTGATTCCCATCGACGGGAATATTGCCCTCCACTTCCAGGGACAGCCAGAGGTAACGGACCTCGAAAAAATGGCCGGCGTTGGCTTCTGGATTGTCGTGACCCTATTTGCTTCCGCCCTGCCCGTAACGCTGAGTGAGGGCGTCCACATCGCGGTATCGACGGCTCCCCTAATGGCGGCCACGGCTCTAGGCGGGCCGACGGCTGGAGCCTTAGTTGCGGTCTTTGGAACCCTCGATATGCGCGAGATCCGAGGCAAAGTGCCTTGGTACGGAGTACTCACCAACCACGCAGCGATCGTTCTTCCGGTCATCGCTGGCGGCCTCGTGATTCATTTCTCGAAAGGCGCGGAAGGCGAATTCGCGCGGGAACTGGTGGTGACGCTGGCTGGATCCGCGATCTACTTCACCTTGAACTTGGCGTTCGTATCGGCAATTGTGTTCTTCAGGGGCGGACGGTCCATTCGGGAATTCCTGAATCGCGCCGAAACCAAGAACATCTACGTCAATCTGCTCACCCTCGCTCCCATGGGTTGGCTGATGGCTCGGATGTACGCACTCGCGGGGGCAGGCTGGTGGACGACGCTGCTGTTTGCACTGCCCCTGTACACGACGCGGGTGGCGTACCACCGGTTCGTGGAAATGCGGGACATGTTCACCCAGACCATCGGGGCGCTGGCCGGGGCCGTC
>JANMPD010000134.1:0-5087 GCA_031369685.1 Chloroflexota bacterium
TTACACCCATCGGGGGTTCGAATCCCCCCCTCTCCGCCAGACATCTCCGTCGGCATCACAAGCGCCCGTAGCTCAGCGGATAGAGCGTCAGGTTGCGGACCTGAAGGTCGTGGGTTCGAGTCCCGCCGGGCGCGCCATTCCCATGGCCGCATCCGGATTCAGCCCTCGGGCGCGGTTCCGCAACCCTCCTAGCCCACGGTCTCAACCGGTCGCGGCTGCCCATCGAGGTACGCTGGACCGCGATGACTGCCGCGTTTCCCAACCTGCGCCTGCGCGACCCTGACCCGGAGCTGCTGTCCCTGCCGTGGGAGCTCCCGCTCGAGGCATGGACCGGCGAAATGCTCGCGTTTCGTGACCTCCCGGTCGGTCCGTCCCGACACCTGGTGCGCTTCCTCGAGACCGAACGCGGCCTCGTTGCCCTCAAGGAAGAGCCGGCCGAAGTTGCGGACCGCGAGTATGCGATCCTTCGGCACCTCGAGGATGCGGCCCTGCCCGCGGTGACCCCGCTTGGCGTGGCAGGGGCGCTGGACGGGTACAACGCCATTCTCGTGACCCGATATCTGCCCAACTCGCTGCAATATCGCCGCCTGCTGTCGCGCGTTCCGCCTGGCCCCGGGTATCTCCGAGACCAACTCCTAGACGCGATGTCCGGGCTCCTCGTGGAGCTCCATCGCGGTGGCGTCTACTGGGGCGACTGTTCCCTTGCCAACACGCTCTTTCGGCGCGCTGGGGACAAGGTCCAGGCCTATCTCGTTGATGCGGAGACCGGGGAACAGCACCCTTCGCTGTCTGACGGCCAGCGCACCTACGACCTCGATGTCCTGGTCGAGAACGTCGCGTTCGGCTTGGCCGATCTTGCGGCCGCTCATGAACGGACCGACCTGTTCGATGACGCCCTCGCCGCGGCTGAAACGGTTCGCGATCGCTACCAGGTGCTGTGGGATGAACTCACCGCCGAGCCCGAGGTGGGGGGCGATGAGCGGTTCGCCACGGCCCAGCGGGTCCGCCGCCTGAATGATCTCGGGTTTGCCGTGGACGAGATCCAGCTGGTCCCGGGCGATGGCGGCGGGGTCCGCATGAAGGTTGCCGTGACCAACCGCCGCTTCCATGCCAACGAGCTCGAGCGCCTGACGGGCCGCCGGGCCCTCGAAGGCCAGGCGCGGTTGCTGCTCAACGACCTTCGCGAGTACGGCGCCTGGCTCGAGCGCGCCGAGGGTCGCTCGTTGACGCTGGCAGAAGCGGGCGAGCGCTGGAATCGCGAGGTCCTGCGGCCGGTCCTCGATCGCCTTCGAACCGTGACGGGTCGGTCAGGGGACACGATCCAGGCCTACTGCGATGTCCTGGAGACAAAGTGGCTGCGCTCCGAAAGCGCCGGCCGCGATGTCGGCCTGCGGGCTGCGCTCGAAGCGTACCTGGGCGACATGATCCCGGGACCGAACCAACCGGCCGAGCCGAATCCCCAGGCAAGTGAGGAGCCCGCGTGACGTTCGACGTCGCCCACCTGCTCGGTGGGCAGGACATGGGCGACGCGGTGGCGCGGGTCCGCGAGGCAATCGGCCCAGGCCGCGAGGTCGCGGGCTGGGCGACCGTCGAGCTCGATCGGGCGGAGGCATCGTTCGGCGTCCTGCCGGGAGCCTCGGCCTCCGGTCTGCTGTTCGGGTCCGACGAGCAACACGAGGATGGCCGCGATGAGCTCCTCGGCGCCACTGCGCGCGTGATCCGCGCGGCCGACGACCGCGAGATTGCCCTGCTCGAGCCGTTCACCGAGGGCCGGCTCGCGGCCGCGCTGGCTCGTAACGGCGAGGGCTTCGTGGCCCTGTACCTGATGGCGGATTCGGAGGCCCTCGTCCGAGCCAGGGCGGCCGGATTCGTCCTGAGTGCTCCCGGACTCGGTCCGTTCGGAACGCAGCACCTCGTTGTGGGCGGTCCGCGCTGGGGGCCGTTCATCGTCATCGCAGGGCTCGACTGATCGGCCAGCAGGTCGCCGAGGTACGATCGGCGGCCTGACAGGTCTGGAGGACAGAATGCGCGTCGGTTTCGTGGGGCTCGGCACGATGGGTGGGGCGATGGCAGCGAACGTCGCTCGAGCGGGATTCGCGGTCACGGCCTGGAACCGGACCCAGGGTCGGGCGAGCGAGCTTGCCGAGCTCGGAGTTGTGCTGGCTGACAGCCCGGCCGCCGTGGCGTCGGCCTCGGACGTCATCGTCACGATCGTATCCGACACCCCGGACGTCGAAGCCGTGCTGTTCGGACCGGAAGGCGTGGCGGCCGGGGCCGCGAGCGGCGCCCTGGTCGTCGACATGTCCACGATCTCGCCCTCGGCGACGCGCGACTTTGCCGCGCGGCTGGCCGAGCAGGGCGTCGCGATGCTCGATGCCCCGGTCTCCGGTGGCAGCGAGGGTGCGAAGAAGGGCACCCTGACGATCTTCGTCGGGGGCGACGCCGCGGACCTCGAACGGGCTCGCCCGGCGCTCGAGGCCATGGGAACCACGATCACCCTCGTCGGTCCGATCGGTTCCGGACAGGCGGTCAAGGCCGTCAACCAGGTGATCCTCGCGGGCACCTATCTCGGTGTTGCCGAGGGCATCGTCCTTGCCATCAAGGCCGGCCTCGATGTCGAACAGGTGGTCGGCGCCCTGTCGGGCGGTGCGGCGCAGTCCTGGGTCCTCGCCAACCGCAGCGGGCGCATGCTCGAGAACGACTATCCCCTCGGGTTCAAGGTCGCGCTCCACCGCAAGGACCTCGGGATCGCCCTGCAACTCGCTCGCGAGACCGGTACCGCGCTCCCGATCTCCGCGCTGTGCGAGCAGATCGAGGCCGGGCTCATCGGCAAGGGTCACGCCGAGGACGACATGTCGGCGGTCGCGCGTGCGATCCGCGAGCTGTCGGGACTCGAGGGCTAGCGTCGGACTTCGGGCGGCCAACGCGATCAACAGGGGACTCCCTTGCGGCGATCGATATGGTTCGTCAAATCGAGGCCATCCACGCTCGGCCGACCATCGGAATTGACGAATCTCGCGCAGGGCCACGCTCGTTCGCGGCGATCCTGATGAACCAGCTGGATCGCGTCGCTCGCCCCCACTGGCGGACCTGTGAAGTCTTCCGCCTGCGAGGTGCGCCGATAAGTCAGCCGCATACTCTCCGGCCCGGTCAGCCCCTCGTCAGCCGAGGCCGACCAGGAGCATCGGCGATCCGAGCCGGCCGTCGTAGCGTGGTCGGAAGCGCTCGATGTTGTACATCGCCTCGACATCCACGCGGCGGGCGGCGACCCCGGTCGTCCCGAGGTCGACATGCGCGTATTTTCCGTCCCTGATCGCGACCATCTGCCCGAAGATCCCATCGGCGACCAGATCCATGGCCACGTTCGCAAACGTCGACGCGACGATCTGGTCGAGCGCATCGGGCTGGCCGGACCGCAGGTCGTATGTGAGTTCGATCGCCAGCGATTCGATGCCGGTCCGGGCGGTCAATTCGCTGGCCAGGGTCTCGCCGATATTCGCCTTGTGTCGATGGCCGAACGCGTCGGCGGGACCGAAGTCCGGAATGTCGGCCCCCTCCCAGATCGCGCCCTCGGCCGTCACCACGATCGCGTAGCGGCTCGGCGAGGAGCGATGGTCCTCGGCAATCACGGTCGCGAGCTGTTCGATGTCGTAGCGCACCTCCGGAATGACGCACCGCGCGGAGGTGACATAGGCAGCGAACAGGGCCGAGAAACCCGCATCGCGACCAAAGATCCGGAACACGCCGATCCGCTCGTGGCTGCCGAGCGTCGTTCGCTGGCGGTCGATGAGCTCCTTCGCCCGGGTGATCGCGGACGAGAAGCCGATGCAGTACTCGGTCCCCGGCGCGTCGTTGTCCATCGTCTTGGGGATCGCCACGAGCGGGACCCCCTTTCCGGCGAGGATCCGCGCGAACGACAGCGTGTCGTCGCCGCCGATCGCGACGAGGATGTCGATCCCGAGGTCGTACAGATGCTGCATGACGAGCGGGGTGAGATCGAACCGGTCCTCGCCGATCTGCATCGTCGCGGCCCGGTCGGCGGCAAGCCATGCCGGCAAGGCCTTGCCGGACATCGTCGCCGGGTTCGTCCGCGAGGTATGGAGGATGGTGCCGCCGGTCCGGTCGATCGCCCGCGTGTTCGTTCGATCGAGGCGCCGGAGGTATTCCGGATCGAGTTCGGTGCCGGGCCGGACGTGGGTCAGGCCCTCCCAGCCACGCCGGATGCCGATCACTTCGGCGCCGAGATCCGTCGCTCGGTAGGTGACGCTCTTGATCACGGAGTTGAGGCCGGGTACGTCCCCGCCGCCGGTCAGGATCCCGATGCGCTGTGGTCGTTTCATCAACCGGAATGCTATCCCCCACGGCGGATCCATGACGGTTGCGAGCGAGTCTCGACACGTCGCCGCGGGTCGGTCCCGCGCCGGCGGGCCCGCAGCCGACCGGCAGCCGCGTATGATCGGGCCCATGAACTACGAGCTCTACATGGGCGAGGCACTGGCCGAGGCGCGGACCGCCATCTCGCGCGGAGAGAGGGCACACGCGGCTGTCGCGGTGATGGATGAAGCCAGGGTCGCGCGCGGGCACGAGCGCGCCGTCGCGACGAACGATCCGACGGCCCCCGCCGTGATCGTCGCGCTCCGTGAGGCCGCGCGACGTCTGGGTTCGGCTCGCCTCCAGGACATCACGATCTTCGCCACGGTCGAGCCCTGCGCGATGTGCGTCGGCGCGATGCTGACGAGCGATGTCGAAGCCCTCGTCTTCGCTGCCCCTGACCCGCGCGATGGCGCGGCCGGCAGCGTCGTCCAGCTCGCCGACAACGCGGCGATGGGTCGACGGATCAAGGTCGTCAGCGGCATTCGTCGCGCTGAGGCCGAGGAGCTCCTCGCCGCTTCGATCGCCGGCTGACGGGCAGACTGCGGATGCGCCGCAACCCGCGTCGGGTGCAGGCGACCCCTCTGCTATTCTCTCGCGCGGAGAGGTGTCCGAGTGGTTGATGGTGCCGCTCTCGAAAAGCGGTGTGCGAAAGCACCGCGGGTTCGAATCCCGCCCTCTCCGCCAGAAGCGCACCTCGGGGATGGGCCATCCCT
>JANMPD010000142.1:0-16786 GCA_031369685.1 Chloroflexota bacterium
TGCGCGCACCACGCAGGCGTGATTCGGTGCCGGAGTGCACCGAGGGGCTGCGGAGCCTCCCGGGCAGCCGTGCGATACTCGAATTCCCCCTGCGAACCAGCTTGGAGAACGGACGGGCGTGAGGCGCGAATATCAACGGGCTCGATCCCTCAGGCCGGTGACAGGCCTCGCCACCCTTGGGTCGGTCGCCCTGATTGCGACATTGCTGATGCCCGCCGCGGCCGCAGGATTCTCGAGGCCGGTCGCGACGACGACCCTAACGCGGAGCGCTGAGGCGGCACCTCACCCCGCGCCCGTGGATGGCCACGACCGTCTGGACCCTGGACATGACGCCACCAGTCGGGTCGTCCTTCGGCCCCCGAGCGCGAATGAGCTGCGAGCCGGCGGGTTCCGCTCGGTGCCCGGCGTGTGTAACGGTGCGTTCCCGGCTGGACCGCCGAGCGCCGCCGCGGCCGGCCGCGGCGCGCCGGTCGGGCCAGTGGCATGCACTCACGGCGGCGATTACGTCGCGAGCCTCGCCCCTGCGAGCGACGTGCCTGCGCTGAACCCCGGCTACTCCTCACCGGGTATTCCTTGCTACACCGGCGGGCCAATTGTCCACGTCTTCTATGCCTACAGCTCATCCGGGACAAATCGGATCACGACGGTCGGCCCGCGAATCCGTGAGACCGTCTCGCGCATCGATGACATCTTCGCGCAGGCCGCAGCCTCGAGCGGCGCGACGAGACACATTCGATGGTTGATGGCGTCGTGCAGCCTCGTGGTCAGCGCGGTCACGATCAGCCCATCCCTTCTCCAGCAGGCATTCCCGACCCCCATCCGGACGGACCTCATCAGTCGGGGGCTGATGTCATCGTCCGAGAAGGCGCTCGTGTTCACCGACGACGGCGGTACGAGCTGCAATGGCATCGCCGGCATCGGCGAGTGGTATGACGACGAGCGCGCAACGGCGTCGAATTACAACAACCAGGGCGCGATGTTGGCCCGGGTCTTCGGTTGGTGCTGGGCGAACGTCGGCCAGATCGACCTGGCGGCGGACATCGGAGCGCACGAGCTCAGCCACACCCTCGGGGCCGTGGGGGACACGGCGCCCAACTCCTCTGCGCGTACCGGAGGCCGCAGCCACTGCACCGATGGTGAGGATGTCATGTGCTACGACGACGGCGGGGGAGCGCCTCGAGCTGTCTGTCCAGTGGCGTTCCCGCCCACGCTTGATTGCAACAAGGACGACTACTTCAATCCCGCGCCGCCGGCCGGTTCGTACCTGGCGACCCACTGGAACGCCGCACTGAACAAGTACCTGTCAGGCGGTGTTCCGACGTCCTTCGAGGTGCCACCGCGCCCCAGCGCGGCGATCACCGCCCCGAGTGCATCAGTGGTTGCCGGGATGGTCAGCGCCTCGGCGACGGCCGGCGCCGCGTCCGACGGTGCGTTGATCTCGCGGGTGGAGTTCTGGCTCGGGAACCAGATGGTGGGGTCGGATTCCAGCTCGCCGTATGCCGCGCAGTTCAACACGCTTCCCGACGCCAGCTCCGGATTCCCGAACGGGGTAGTGCTGAATCTCGTTGCGGTCGCGATCGATGCCCACGGACGGGCCGGCCCGTCGCCGTCCAGGAGCCTCACCGTCGGGAACCCCAAGATTCGCCTGACGACTCCGGCCGCGTGGACCACGGCATCTGTGGCATCCGTGATGTGGGCCGCGACGGCGACCGCGGGGCCTGACCGATCGATCTCGAAGGTCGAGCTCCTGGACTTCGGCTCGATCATCGCGACCGATACCGGTGCACCGTACGACGGCAGTGTCAGCCTTTCGATCGGGGAGCACAGCCTGTCGGCCCGCGTCACGGACAGCGGCGGCGTGGTCCGCGATACCGGTCCCCGAATCTACATCCGGGGGGCGTCGGGGCCGTCGATCACGATGCTCTCGCCGGCGCCGTTCGAGTACCTGAATGGCGTGGTTGGCGCCCAGCAACGACTGGCGGCGGCCGTCGTCGCGCGTCCGGGTTCCACGATCAATTCCGTGGCGTTCAAGGTTGACGACGTGACGGTGAACACCGACCCGACCGCGCCGTATGAGTACCTGTGGACCCCACCGGCGACCGGATCGATCAGCGTGACCGCCGTGGCAACGGACTCGCTCACTGGAGTTTCCACGTCCGATCCCGTGTCCGGCTTCATCGCGGACTCGTTGGGGACGACGGTCGCTCTCACCGCGCCTGCCGACGACGCGACGGTCAGCGGGAGCGTTGCTGCGACGGCGAACGTCATCGTGGTCGGTGACTGGGTGGTCGACCAGGTGGAGTTCACCGTGGATGGAGGAACTCTGGCGACAGACTTCGATGCTCCGTTTGGGGCGACCCTCAACCTTGCCGGCTACGTTGGACCGCACCTCATCCGGGCCGTCGTTTCGTCCCACAACACCACGACGTTCGAGTCCGAGTACATCGGTAGCACCGGGACGATCGTCAAGATCGCGGGCTCGATCGGACTGGTCGCCCCGACGAACGGCGCCACCCTCACGGGAACGGTCACCGTGACCGGCACCGTGTCGGGCATTGTCGCGAGCAGCCTCACGCCGCTCCAGGCGGTGCTCGGAACGTCGGCAGTGGCAGCCGAGCTCTGGACGCCTGGGCTATCGAGCACCTTCGCAAGCGACTGGTACGAGGATGGGTCCACGACGCTCCACCTGGAGGACGGCAACGGGTACGGCGTCGCGTCGACGACGATTGCCGTGACACTCAGCAATACGTTCGCGGCGATGACGGCGCCGGCGAACAACGCGACGATCGCGGCGCCGACGACGCTCACCGCCGATGCCAGCTCGGACGGTGTCGAGTTCGTCGAGCAGGTCCGCTTCCTCGTCGACGGTGTCGAAGTCGGAACCGACTGGTACCCGCCCTACCAGGTGACCTGGAATCCGATCGGGGTCCCGAACGGCGTCCATACCGTCAGGGCCGAGGCCGTGATCACGGATGGCCGGGCGGTCCTGTCATCGGCGGGAACGGTGAACCTGAAGGTGGGTCTTGTGACCCGGCTCGCCGGTGCGACCCGGTACGAGACGGCCGCGGCGATCAGCGCAGCCTCGTTCTCGCCGAACGTGCCCGTCGCCTACATCGCGACGGGCCTGTCGTTCCCCGATGCGCTCGCCGGAGCCGCCGTCGCCGGTCGGGATGGTGGTCCGGTTCTGCTCGTCCCGGGAACCTCCATTCCCACCGCCATTGCCAATGAGCTCACCCGCCTCAAGCCGGGCCGGATCGTCGTCCTCGGCGGCACCGGGGTCGTGTCCGACGGGGTCAAGGCCGCAGTCGCGGCCTACACCTCGGGCACCTGACGAGGCGCTGGAGGCAGCCTCGGCTCGGCGAGCGGGCCCTGAGCACTGGTGCGCGCGTCGATGGTAGGCTGACAAAACTGCCTTGGAACCTGGTCCTGTGAGGCCCGGCTCCGGTCCAGAGAGGCCGACAAGGAGGGTCGATTGCCCGTGCGCGCTGCCCGTCAAGCCGCAGCCGAGCCCGCTGCTTCGCACGTGCCGGGCAAGCCCGCTTCCGTCCTGATCATCGGGTCGGGCCCGGTCGTCATCGGACAGGCGGCGGAATTCGACTATGCCGGGACCCAGGCCTGTCGTGCCCTCCGCGCGGAGGGCGTACGGACCGTTCTCATCAATTCGAATCCGGCCACGATCATGACCGATCGGGATGTCGCCGACGCGGTCTATTTGGAACCACTGACCATCGAGGCCATCGAATCCGTCATCGCGGCGGAACGACCAGAAGGGCTGCTGGCGGGCCTCGGCGGCCAGACCGGCCTCAACCTGGCGATGGAGCTCGCAAAGGCCGGGATCCTCGATCGGTACGGCGTTCGGCTCCTCGGAACGCCCCTGGCAGCGATCGAGATGGCCGAGGATCGCGAAGCGTTTCGTGATCTGCTCGACCGAATCGGGCAGCCCTACGCCCCTTCGTTCATCGTGGAGGGTGCCACGCAGGCCGAGCGCACCGGATCGGCCGATGCCGCCCTCGTGACCATCGGGCTCCCGGCCATCATCCGGCCGGCCTTCACGCTCGGCGGCACGGGTGGCGGGATCGTCCAGACCGAGGCGGAATACCGCGAGCGGATCCGGAGCGGGCTGCGGGCGAGCCCGATCGGCCAGGTCATGGTCGAGCAGTGCCTCGTCGGCTGGCAGGAGATCGAATACGAGGTCATGCGCGATGCGGATGACACCTGCATCGCCGTCTGTTCCATGGAGAACTTCGACCCACTCGGGGTCCATACCGGCGACTCGATCGTCGTGGCTCCGGTCCAGACGCTCTCGGACCCGGTCCACCAGCGCCTGCGCAGCGCCGCCCTCGCGATCATCCGGGCGCTGGGCGTCGAGGGCGGCTGCAACGTCCAGTTCGCGCTCTCGCCAGACAGCACCGACTATGCGGTCATCGAGGTCAACCCGCGCGTGTCGCGGTCCTCGGCGCTGGCCTCAAAGGCCACCGGCTATCCGATTGCCAGGGTCGCCGCCCAGATTGCCATTGGACGACGGCTTGCCGAGATCCCGAACGTCGTCACCGGGACGACGGTCGCGGCGTTCGAACCCGCCCTTGACTATCTGGTCGTCAAGTTGCCGCGCTTCCCGTTTGACAAGTTCCCGACCGCGGATCGATCCCTGGGCAGCCAGATGAAGGCAACCGGCGAGGTCATGGCGATCGATCGGACCTTCGGATCAGCGCTCAACAAGGCGTTGCGTGGTCTCGAACAGGCCGGGGCGGGACCGCTCGCGGAGGATCCGGCGTGGGCCGGGACGGTCGCCTATCTCGCGGCCGCACTCGGGCGCAACCCGACCGACGAGGAGGAGGGCGCTGACCCGGAAGGCGGAATCATCCGCTGGATCGACGAGCGCGGCGAAGCCTGCGAATCAACGCGACTCGCCCAGCGCACGGCGGCCCCGATCGTCCTTCGTCGCTTCCTTGCCCCATCGGACGACCGGCTCTGGCGGATCCTCGCCCTGCTCCGTCGACACGTGCCGCAGGTCGATATCGGCGGCGTGACCGGCATTCACTCGTGGTTCCTGGCCGAGCTGGGTCGGAACGTCGGGCTCGAGGCCGAGGTCCAGGCCGCGGGAGCGCAACTCGCCGATCCCGGCGATGCGCTCGGTGTCGAGCTCCTCGGGACCGTCAAGCGCGCCGGCTTCGGCGATCACGAGCTGGCCGGCCTGGCGGGTCTCGCGGACGCGGACATCCGCTCGGCGCGCCTGGCGAACGGAATCGTGCCCGGGTTCGCGATGGTGGACACATGCGCTGCCGAGTTCGCCGCGGAGACGCCCTACTTCTATTCCACGTACGCGGCGTCCGGATCGCCGGTGGAGGCCCCACCCGTACCGCGCTCGGCGGCCCTCGTCATCGGCAGCGGACCTGTCCGGATCGGGCAGGGGATCGAGTTCGATTACTGCGCCGTCCAGGCAGCCGACACGCTCCGTGCCGCCGGTTGGTCGGCGGTGATGATCAATTCGAACCCCGAGACGGTGTCCACCGACTTCGATTCATCGACCCGCCTGTACTTCGAACCCCTGGATCCTGAATCGGTTCGGAACGTCATCGACGCCGAGACGGCGGCCGGCGATGGTCTGCTGCCCGTGCTCGTGGCGTACGGCGGACAGACGCCCCTCAACCTCGCGGCACCGCTCGCTGCCGGTGGGGTGCCACTTCTCGGGTCGGACCTCGAAGCCATCGACCAGGCCGAAGAGCGGACGCGGTTCTCGGCCCTCCTGGATCGTCTCGGCATTCCCCAGCCTTATGGCGGAATGGCCCACTCCTTCGAGGAGGCACTGACCCTTGCCGATCGAATCGGCTACCCGGTGATCGTTCGTCCTTCGTTCGTCATTGGCGGCCTGGCAATCGACTTCTGCTATTCGCCCGACGATCTTGCCCGCCAGTTGGCGTTGGCCACGGTGGTCGATCCGGACCGACCGGTCCGCATCGATCGATATCTCGAGGGCATCGAAGTCGACGTCGATGCCGTGTCCGACGGGGTTGAGGTGCTCATTCCCGGCCTCCTCGAACACGTCGAGCGGGCCGGCGTGCACTCGGGTGATTCGGTCGGCCTGTTCCCGCCGCAGACGGTGAGCGAAGGCGATCAGAGCCTCATCGTCGCCACGATGGTACGGATCGTGCTGGCGCTGGGTGTGCAGGGCCTCGTCAACGCCCAGTTCATCGTCCGCGAGGACGGGGTCTACCTGATCGAGGTCAACCCGCGCGCCTCCCGGACGGTCCCGTTCCTGTCCAAGGTGACCGGGGTCCCGATGGTCGAGCTCGCCGTCCGGATCGCCCTCGGCTCCACGCTCGCCGCGATGGGCTGGTCCGGTGGCCTGTTGGCGCCGCCGGACTTCGTCGCCGTCAAGGCGCCCGCGTTCTCGACCACGAAGCTGCGTGGCGTCGACCCGTCGGTCGGTCCGTTCATGCAGTCCACCGGCGAAGTCATCGGGATCCACCGCGATCCACGGGTTGCCCTCGCCAAGGCGCTCCGGGGCGCGTCGCTGATCCCCCCGCGCGCAGGCATCGGCACGGGTGCCGCGGTTCCCGTCGCGCTGCTGTCGATCGCGGATCGCGACAAGGAAGGGCTGGCCCGCCTCGGGGCGGCGCTGGTCGTCGCTGGCTATCGGCTGATGGCCACGCCCGGAACGCGCGAGGAACTCGCGCGCCACGGACTGCACGCGGAGGCCGTGGCGAAACTCGGGTCGGTCGGGAGCGACGAACCTGCCATGCCCGGGATCCTCGACGTGATCGCGTCCGGGGATGTCCGACTCGTGGTGAACACCCCGACGCCGAGGTCTGGCGCCGTTCGGGACGCCGCCGAGATCCGCCATGCGGCCATCGCGGAGGGGATCCTGTGCCTCACCGCCATGGAGACGGCGATCGCGGTCGCTGAGGCATTGGACCCGGCGATCCAGGGCCAATTGGCCGAAGTCCGCTCACTCGTGGACTGGGTTCCCGTGGTCGGACCCCGTCTGCCTCATGATCCAGCGACGAAGAGCACCTGACCCAGCGACCCACGCGGCTAGCATCGTGAACGCGACCATCACGATCGCGAGTCGGGGTGGGGTCATCTGAGCGACAGCCGCGCAATCCGCGAATCGGCGCCGCTGCGGTACCCTCTGCCGGCCACCCACCCCTTCCTGGAGTTTCGTGAACCCATGGCCGGATTGACCATCGATTTCACCGATGAGCGGCTGCCGAATGGCCTGCGGCTCGTCATCGCCGAGGACCATGTCGCTCCGGTTGTAGCCGTGAACATCTGGTATGCGGTCGGTTCGAAGCACGAGGTACCGGGCAAGACGGGCTTTGCCCACCTTTTCGAGCACGTCATGTTCCAGGGTTCGGCCCACGTCACGAAGGCCGAGCACATCGGGCTGATCCAGGCCGTCGGCGGCACGATGAACGGCACGACCTGGCTCGACCGCACGAACTACTTCGAGACGGTCCCGTCGCATCAGCTGGAACTGGTCTTGTGGCTCGAGGCGGACCGCATGGGGACGCTGCTCGAGGCGTTGAGCCAGGAGAACCTCGACAACCAGCGCGAAGTCGTGAAGAACGAAAAGCGCTGGTCCTATGACAACCGACCGTATGGCTCGTGGAATCAGCGGCTCCTCGCCGGGGTCTATCCGCCCGAGCATCCCTACCACCATCCGACGATCGGCTCGATGGAGGATCTCGACGCCGCGTCCCTCGATGACGTGAGCTCCTTCTTCCGGACCCACTACGCCCCGAACAATGCCGTCCTGAGCATCGTGGGCGATGTTGATCCAGCGCAGGCACGGGCCTGGGTCGAGCGCTATTTCGGCACGATCCCGGCCAACCCGGCACTGCCGGTCGACATTGGCGACCTGTCATTGCCGCCCATCCTCGGGGCCGAGGTTCGAGAGACCGTGGTCGAGGCGGTCCCGCTGCCCCGGATCTACTGGGGCTTCCGGGCGCCCGTGTTCGGTGATCATCGCCTCGACGCGCTCGACCTGGCGGGGCAGATCCTCGCCGGTGGCAAGGGCAGCCGGCTGCACCGACGCCTCGTCCGGGATGAACGCCTGGCCCAGGACGTCAGCCTGTTCTCACTCGGTCTGGTCGGCGGGGCTTCCGTCACGGCCGGCTGGGCGACCGCTCGACCCGGCGTCGACCTGGCTCGCCTCGAGGAGGCGTACTGGGAGGAACTCCAGCGGCTGGCCGACGAGCCCCCCACGGAGGACGAGTTGGCGCGCGCCAAGGCCCTGACCGAGGCGGACGAACTGGGGTCACTCCAGCGGGTGGAGGAGCGGGCCGACCGTCTCTCGATGTACGCAACCCTGTTCGACGATCCGGGCGTCGTCAACGAGATGTTGCCGCGCTACCTGTCCGTGACCGCCGACCAGGTCCAGGAGGCATGCCGGGCGGTCTTCCGTGCGGACAATCGGTACGTGCTGACCTATCTTCCGGCCGAGGTTCCGGCCGAGGTTCCGCCTGAGGTTCCGGCGGGTGATCACGCGGCCGACGCCGCCGCGGCAATCGCATGACCTCCAGGGATGAATCAGTGTCCTCGCTCGAGCGCCCGCAGCCCGGGGTGCCGCGGCCGTATACGTTCCCGTCCTTCGAGCGCTCGCGGCTCGACAACGGCCTGTCGGTGATCTCGGTCGACCTGCCCGCACGGCCGCTGCTGGCGGGCGTCCTGATCGTGCTCGGTGGTGCGGGCGACGATCCCGAGTCGGAGGCGGGAGCCACGGTCCTGATGGCCCGGGCCCTGTCCGAAGGCACCGACACCTACGACGCGATCGAGTTCGTCGAGGCAACCGAGCGCCTTGGAGCGTCGCTCCACGCCGAGGCCGGCTGGGATGCCCTGTCCGTCTCGGTCGATGTTCCCGCCGAACGGTTTCCGGCCGCTCTCGATCTCGTCGCCGAGGTCATGGCCCGACCGACGTTTCCGGCAAGTGATGTCGAGCGCCTTCGCGACGAGCGTCTGAACGACCTTCTCCAGGCTCGGGCCGACCCGCGCCGCCGCGCCGAAGAGGCCTTCATCGAGACGATCTACGCCAGCTCCTCGCCATATCGCCACAGTGCCGCCGGGACCCGCGAAACGGTCGAGGGCCTCGGATCGGACGAAACGCGACGCGCCCTCGCCCGGCGATTCGATCCTGCATCGATGACCTTGATCGTGGGTGGCGAATTGGGGGGCCTCGACGTGCATGCCCTGGCCGTCGAGCGATTCGGCAGCTGGACGGCCCACGCGCACGCTGGGCCTGCAACCACCGTGGACGCCGCTCCTTCGTCGATGGAGCGACGGGTTCGGGTCATCCATCGCCCCGACGCCGTCCAGACAGAGATTCGCGTCGGACATCCAGGACTCCCGCGCCGCATTCCGGACTTTCATGCGGTCTCGGTCATGAGCGCGATCCTGGGCGGCCTCTTCAACAGCCGCCTCAATCGAAAGCTCCGTGAGGAGAAGGGCTACACGTACGGTGCGAGTGCCGGGTTCGACCTGCGTCGTTCGGCGGGCCCGTTTGCCGCCCGAGCGGCGGTGAATACCGATGTCACCGTTCCGGCGATCGTCGACATGATCGCGGAGCTCGAAGCGATCCGGACCGAGGCTCCGACAGCCGACGAGCTCAGCGCCGCGCGCGACTACCTGGTCGGCGTCTTTCCGCTCCGTTTCGAGACGCCCGGCGCCGTCGTCGGCGCGTTGAGCGGTCTCGTGATGCAGGGCCTGCCCGACGACGAACTGGCGCGCTACCGCGGTGAGATCGAGGCGGTCGATGCCGATGCCGTGCTCGCCGCGGCCAGGGCACACGTCCGGCCCGATGAGGCCGCAGTCGTCCTTGTCGGCGATGCAGACGCCTTCATGCCCGCGCTCGAGGCGGCGAATCTCGGTCCGATCTCGGTCGAGCGGGACGAAGCGTGACGGAGGCCGGCAACGCCCCAGCCTGACGCGCCCGTTGAGATCAACCAGCGTTTTCCCGCGCTAGCGTCACCGATCTACCGGCGTTTCCTGCTCGCCTCGATGCTCGCGACCCTCGGGGCATTCATGCAGGCAACGGCCCAGGGTTGGTTGGTGCTTCAGCTGACCAATTCACCGGCCCTGCTGGGTCTCGTCGGCGCGATTGCCGGCGTGCCCGTGCTCCTCCTCGCCGCCGTGGCTGGAGTCATGGCGGACCGGCTGGACCGGCGGCGCCTCCTGGCCTGGGGCTACTGGGCCGGAGCCGCCCTCGCGGGATCCCTTGCGCTGCTGACGTCCCTCGGGCTGGTCGAGTACTGGCACGTCGCGCTCATCGCACTGCTCGGCGGGATCGTGATCACGGTTCAGATGCCGGCGAGCCAGGCCGTCGTCTCGTCGATCGTGGACCGGGCGGTCATCGGGGGCGCGATCGCCCTCAATTCCGCTCAGTACAACCTCGCCCGGATCATCGGTCCGTCGATCGCCGGCCTGTCCATCGCCGCGGGGGGCCTCGCCTTCGGGTTCTGGGCAAACGCCGTTGCCCTCGTGATTGTCGGCTTCGTGATCGCGCGGCTCCCGATCCCCGTGACTCGGGCCGGCAATCGAGCCAGCGCCGCGCTCTGGGGGGATCTGCAGGATGGCGTCCGCTACGTTGCCAACGATCCGATCCTGTCGGTCCTCATCCTGCTCGCCGCCGCTCCGGCCCTGTTTGTCCTTCCGTACCTCACATTCGTGCCCGTGTTCGCCAGGGACATCCTCGTGATCGGTGCACCGGGCCTCGGGCTCCTGACCGGGTCGATCGGCGTGGGCGCGCTGATCGGGGCCCTGCTCATGGCCTCGCGACGTCCGTCGGGTGGGAGCGGCCGACTGTTGCTGCTCGGCCTCGGCTCGATCTCGATCTCGCTGTTCGCCTTCGCAGTGTCGCGGTCCGTGATCGTCTCGATGGTTGCCCTGGCGATCCTCGGAGCCAGCCAGGTTGCCTATTACTCGACGACGAACACGTTGATCCAGCTCCGCGTTCCGGCGCGCCTCCGTGGACGCGTCCACAGTCTCTACGTCCTGACCTCGATCGGACTCCTGCCGATCGGAAATCTCGCGTCCGGTGCGATCGCCGAGCGGACCGGTGTGCCGGCGGTCCTGGCCGTCGGTGCGCTGGTGACCCTTGGGGCCACAGTCCTGGCCGCCGTGGCTCGGCCCTCGCTTCGGCTGGTGGTGTCGGGAGCGGCTGAGGCGGTAGCGCGTCCGGCCGTCGGCCAGGACGGGCGCGCTGGGTCGGTGCCGGACAACTCGGTTCGTGGTTCCGCGTCGTCGACGGATCCGGCACCGACAACTGAAACCTTTTCGATCGAGGTCGCCTCAGACAAGACGAATGACCGATCGCCGATCGGGCCAGACCCTGGAGCACCACCTACATGACGACTCCCATCCGCCTGCAGATGATCCGCACGATCGGCATTGCCGTCGTGAGCCTGCTGCTCATCGTTGGCGGAGCCTTTGCCGCCAACGGCATCGCCGGCTCCGTAGCCCCCACCAACGACGCATTCAACGCCGCCGCGACCTCGGAGCCGTCCGAATCACCCGAGCCATCCGAATCACCCGAGGCGAGTGAATCACCCGAGGCGACCGACAGCATCGATGCCACCGAGTCCCAGGATGCAAATGAAACCCCCGAGGCCTCGGATGACCAAGGCGATGACGCCACGGAGGCCACCGATGTCGACGACGATAGCGACGATGCGACCGAGTCCGACTCCCCCGAGGCATCCGATAGCCATCAGGGCGGCGATGACGCTTCGTCCGACGCAACTGACGACCACGGCGGCGACGACAACGGCAGCGACGACTGAGCTGAGCCTTACGGCTCGGCCAGGACGTGACGAATGGCTCGCCATGGAAACCATTGATTCGCGTCACCATGGGGTCAACGACGCCGGGCAGGTCCGGTTCGGCAGGACGTTCATGGAGTGGACCGATCGATCTCGTCTCAGCCGCAACGCAACCCCTGGAGCCACTCGCTGATGACGCCGCTCTTGTCGAGGCAATTCTCGGTGGTGATCGGGACGCCTTTCGCGCCCTCGTGGACCGCGAAGCGCCCTCGATCATCCGCGCGTGCCATCGCATCCTCGGTGATCTCGGCGAGGCCGAAGACATCGCCCAGGAGGCGTTCGTGACCGCCTACCGGTCGCTCGGCTCGTGGCGGGCCGATGGGCCGTTCGGCGCCTGGCTCGCGCGCATCGCGGTGCGCCTGGCCATCCGTCAGGCAACGCGCCGGAAGACTGTCGCGTGGGTCAGTCCGGGCGTCGCCCCCGAAGGCACGCTCGATGATCCGATCGCACGGCTCCGATCCGATGGATCGGCGGATCCCGAAGGCCTGGTCCTGCGCGGCGAGCGCCAGGTAGCCGTTCGCAACGCCGTTGCCGGCCTGGATGAACCGTATCGGGAGGTCGTTGCCCTGCGCTTCTTCGCGGAGCGCTCGCTCGACGAGATCGCCACGTTGACCGGTCGACCCCTCGGGACGGTCAAGACCCACCTGCATCGCGGCCTGATCCGCCTCCGCGGGCAGTTCTCGGAGAACGAGCGATGACCCTGCGGCCGGGATCCTATCGACCCGACGAGGTCGGTGATGCCGATGCTCCCATCCGGGATTCGGAGCTCGCCGAGGCGTACGCCGCCGCTCGGCTCCTGGAGCGGGCCATGCCAACCGATCCCGTGACACGGTCCGGCGACTTCGTCGACCGGGTCATGGCGGCCGTGGCCATGGAGCCGGCACCCCAGCCCGCGGGCTTTCTCGGCTTGCTCCTGGCACACCCAGGACCCGCGAGCTTCATCACGAGCGTGCGTTCGGCGTGGGCGACCGCCGCCGGCGCTGCCGGACGGCCCATTCAGGTCCGTGCGGCTGCGATGGCCTATGTCCTGGCGGTGCTCGTGGCTGCCGTATCGCTTACCGGGGTGGCAGCCTACGGCACCGCGGGCGCAATCGGCGGTCTCCTCGACCGGGACGGATCCTCGGATCCCTCCGGGCTGGTCGTATCGCCATCCCCATCACCATCGCGCTCCGACGACGTCGGGCCATCCGAATCGGCGGAGCCATCGGAATCCGCGGAACCATCTGAATCGGCGGAGCCGTCAGAGAGCGCCGGGCCCGAAGACTCGCTCAAACCGGGCGAGACACCGCGGCCGACATCCTCGAGGGCGCCCGGCGCTAGTCCGTCTCCGGCAGGCTCAGACGATCACGGGGAGAGCCCCTCCCCGAGCTCGAGTGATGACTCGGGTGGCGACTCTGGCTCGCCCACGGACACGCCTCGACCCTCCGATACCCCGAGGCCGTCCGAAACCCCGCACTGACCCGAGTTCGGGCCGTTTGAGGTGCCCTTCTACCGGACCAGGCCCTTGAGCGCAAGGTGATAGAACAGGTTCGGGTCATACGGCATGTTCAGGATGGCTGACCCTCCGATCTGGAAGGTCCACGCGATGATCTGGACCGCCGCGCAGTTCAGGTTTCCAGATGCGTTCGGGGTACAGCCCGTCGTGCTGGCGCTCCCGCCTAGGGATACGTCGCCACCGGCGGTGTAGATGGTGCCTTCGAGGTTGGTAGTAGCGCCGCCACCCACGAAGATGTTGGCTCGGCTGTTGTAGGCGCCGCTGGCGCTCCCATCCTGCCACAGCACCATACCGCCGAATGGACAACCGGTCGTGCTATAGGGCGGGCACGGAACGGTCCCTGACAGACCCTTGAGGCTGATGGAGCCCGAGCCGGCCACGTCAACGTCCTGCTGGCACTTCAGGTTGTCGTTCGAGATCTTGCACGCAGCCGCGTACGTCGGGTCATCAGTACTGAAGATCAAGACGCGCCCGCTCGCCGAATCGAGCGAGCCGCCAGCGGTTTGCTTGATACCGCCTCCGGCAATCACGTAGATCCCTGGGTTCAGCGTGATTCTTGCCGCGTTTCTGATCGTCCAGCCACCGTAGTACGTTCCGGGCGACAGCGTGACCACCGAGTTGATCGAACATGAGGCCGGGCTCGCGGCCGTCCCAGTGCAGCCCGCCGGCTGGTTCGGGGCAGGCGAACCGGCGGACGGCGGCTGGATCAATGCCAGCGGATCACCAGCGAATCCAGCCTGCTCGTCGACCGTGCCGATCACGGGCGGCGTGTTACCGGAATAGGTACATGCGCCCTGGACATACAGGGCCGGGATGTCGACCGTCGTACTCGAGCCACTGACCTCGAAGGCTCCCTTTGGGTCCTTGGCGCAGGCGTCGTTGGCTCCGTAGGGGACGGCACCGCAATCGGAGTTGACCTGCACGTAGCCTCCGGGCGCGGTGACCCCGGGCGCCGGGAAGATCCGGATCCCGCCTCCGCTGCCCCCGCCGTTGATCTTCGCGGCAGCAACGCTCCCACAGCCCTGGTCAGAAAGGGCCACCAGGCTGCTTGACCCACCGGTTCCATCGTCGTTAGCGGCGACGGCAGACGTGGTCACAATGATTGAACCAAGGTTGATGATCCCGGCGAGCAGGCTCTTGTGCGGCTTGCCGATGACGACCTCGACGTAGAACTTGTTGCCCGCGTACTCGATGGCTCCCTTGCTCGGCGGCCAGTTTACGGTCAGCGTGGACCCATCGGTTCCGCCGCCCGGGTCGCATGCCGCGTTGTTGTCCGTTCGCGTGGCCGCGTAACCGTTTTGAACAGCGTAGAAGCAGGCAGCCGTCCACATCATCGCGGTATTTGCCGTTGGCCGGAGGTATCTCGCAGCCGCCAGCGCACCTGGGTCGGCCGCGTTCTGCTCCTGGCGACGCTGCATGAAGACCATCCCGAGATCGACGACCAGCGCTCCGATCAGGAGGATGGCGATAAGCCCGCCTGCGAACAACACGAGGATCTGCCCCTGATCGGGGCGGCGGATGGAGACATGGTGGTTCTTCATTGCTGGCGGTGGATAACCTCAGTGACGATGGCCTGCATCGTGACGCTGGACGGGATGAGCAGAAAACCTGCCAGTGGCGGCGACCACTGCATGCAGGCGTACGCGGTGACCTGGTTACCGGGCATATCGCTCGCCGGGTCGTCGGTGGCCGTCGTCAGCGCACTGCTACAGGCAAGGGCGCTTGGATTCGTCACCGGGTTGATGCCGCCGATGTTGCACTGGACGAACTGGTTGGCGGCACCCCCTTCCTCCGGCGGATGGTCCGCAATTGGAAACCCCGAGGCCGATGAGTAGTCGCCGTTGCCGGGGATCGTCACGTAGGACGGGACGTAGCCGGACCAGCAGGCGTTCACGTAGACACCCGCGGGGTTGGTGCCCCACACGCTCTTGCGAGCGTGGGCGGTCATCTTCGGCCAGCCCTGCGCCGGTCCATCGCACTGATACGGAGCGAGCGGATACGACGCTGGCGGTGCGTTCGGGTCTCGCCAGGACGCGGTCGGGCAGATTGCCGTCGAACTGTGGATGGCTGCATATCGCGCGGCCTCCCGCGCTGCGTTGGTCAGCTGCTGCTGATAGAAGACCCAAAGGCCCGTTGAGATGATCCCGAAGATCAGCATCATCGCGAGCGGCGCCACGAGCGCGAACTCGGCCAGGCCCTGACCTCGGGACGGGCGGGGAAGGCCCAAGGCGACTCGGATCCTGCGCATCAGTAGTCAGCCACGGTGAACGTCCGGATCTTCTGGACATAGAAGTTGCCGGACAGGGTATCGAGGGATCCGCCGAGGAAGGGAATCGAGAAGCCGAAGACCGTGCTGAACCGGTAACAGACGCGGACCTCGACGTACTTGCTGAGCTCCGATCCGCCCGTCTGGGCATTTGAGATCGGGTCCGAAATGACCGAGCACTGGGCCGGCACCACGCCGCCGGCGTTGTACGGCGTGCCGCAGTTCGGGTCGATGCCGTCATGTACGCAGACGAGGGTGGGAATCCCGTCGCATGGCGTCGCCGGACCGTTGTAGGTCACGTTCGCGAGTCCCTGGCCTTCATCGCAAACGGACTGCCACGCATAGCTGTCGAGCGCCGCGTAGTCGGGGGTCCCGGAGCGAACGTATTCCTGGGCGGACACCTCAGCTGCCGTTCGGGCGATCGATTCGACGTTCAGCGACGCGGCAAAATAGCGGCCGAAGTCCGCCACCGTCAGAAGGATGATGAGCAGGAACGGAACGACGAGCGCGAACTCGGTTAAGGACTGCCCGTGGCTCCAGCCAACGCGCGGCATTCCGCCGCTCCGGCCGGGGCCGCCCGCGGGCGTGACGGGCGTGCTTCGATCGTGCGGACCGAGCGCTGTTCGGGGGCGACTCGAGAGCATCGACCGACGCTAGCAGTACGAACCTTGCGATAACAATGCCATTGGCGCGTGCGTGCACCACTTCATCGGTGCCGACGTCGGTCCGTTTCGGCCCGCGACGGACCCGGGCCACTACGCGAATCAGGCCAACCTCGAGCGTCGGGTACGCTTCGACCATGATCGTGATCTGCGGCGCGCTTCCGACTGAACCGGGTCACCCGGGGATGGCCCATGCCATCGCAACGGCTGCTGCCCGGGCTGGGAGTCCGGTTCAGGTCATCGGGATCGTCGCGGACGGAGCCGAAGGCGATCAGCTTCTGCTGAAGCTGGCCGAGGCGGGCGTCGGGCATGCGGCGGTGCTCAGGACCCTCGATCGACCGATGGAACAGGCCGACATTACGCTCGGACTCAGCTACCTCCCGGACGTGGCCGTGGTCATTGCCGCCGATCTGGCGCCCGATCTGCTCGGCGCCGCCACCGATGGCGCGGCGTTTGCGGGTGCAGCGCTGGTCGTGCTGCGCGCGGATGACGAGGACGAGCCCGCCGCGACGGAGATCAGGGACGCCGCCACGGTCCTCGTAGCGCC
>JANMPD010000196.1:0-2149 GCA_031369685.1 Chloroflexota bacterium
GATCGTCGTCCCGTCGTCGCGGACCTCGTGATCGGGGCTGAGGGGCTTGCTGCGATCGCCGAGGATGCCCTCGTGGACCCACGGGAAGTGGCTGAAGTCGACGAAGTTCTCGACCCGCCGGGCCGCCGAGCAGGCCCAGTCGTACGTCTCGATCGGGATCGTCCGGATACCCTCGCCGCCCCACCAGGTCGAGGCGTCGGGGAGGGGATAGGCCGCCTCGGGTGCCTCCCAGCCGTCGGCGCCGGGCTCCAGCAGCACCCACACGAGGCCGATTGCGACCGCCGTCGCGAAGCGCTCGACTCGGGCCCGCGCCGGGATCGATCGGCCATAAACCGCCGGGATTCGCCGCACGATCCCGCGCCGGTCGTAGCTCCAGCCGTGGTAGGCGCACACGAGACACGGCTCGCCGACGGTGCCGCTCCCATCCGGGGCGGGCTGTGACCCGTCGTCCACCCAGCCGAGCGACAGCGCCGTCCCGCGATGGACGCACAGGTCCGGGAAGCAGGCGATGTCGTCGCCCAGCCGGACGACCACGAGCTGCTCGTCAAGGAGGGTCACGGGGAGCGGGCGCCCCCCGGCGGCGTCGAGCTCAGGGACCCGGCAGACGGGATGCCAGCACCGCCGCAGCGCCCGGTGCAGCCGCTCCTCGCCGGCGGCGTCGAGGTGGATGTCCATCGACCAAGTATCGACCCGCGGAGCCGGTCGTCGCAGTGGCCACTCGACCGGGAAGGGTGTCGGCCGACGACTCGCCCTGATCCGACATTGACCACCGCGTCCGACTGGCGTACACTCGTCGCACCGAAATCAGGAGATCCGACTTGATGGACGCAACGCTCGACCGACCCGTCGAGGCCGAAGCCCGGCTCCGGGCGAAGAACCAGTTGACTCTTCCGGAGGCCATCGTCGCGGCGCTCGATGCCCGGCCCGACGACGTCCTCGTCTTCGAGGCGGACCCGCGACAACCCGGAACTGCCGTCCTGCACCTCGTGCGGCACGAGTTCGCCGGCAGCATGACGGGGACGTACGGCACGTCCGAGAACGTGATTGCCTTCCTGCGCGAGGAACACGCGGCGTGGGGCGAGTAGCAACGCCGGTTCGAGGGCGCACGTGGGCATAGCCAGCCTCACATCGGCGATCCCGGAAGGCGATCGGATCCTCCTCGATACGACCGCCATCGCCGCCTACCTGGACCAATCCGAGGCGACCCATCCGGTCACGCGCTACATCCTGGACGACCTTGTCGCGACCGGCCGGAACCGCGCCATCATCTCGATGATCACCGTGATGGAGCTGCTCGTGCGACCGTTGCGATCGAGTCCGCCCGGCCATCACACGCTCCTGGCGTTTCTTCGGAACCATCCGAATCTCAGCGCCGTTCCCGTCGACATCCAGGTCGCCCAGGACGCCGCGTTCCTCCGCGCCGCATCACGCCTGAAGCCACCGGATGCCCTGGTGGTGGGGACTGGCCTCGCTGCCCAGGTTGGCCACCTCGTCACGAACGACCGCAAATGGGCGACGAAGCTCGCCTCGCTGTCGGACCGGGTTCACGTCGTCACCCTGGCCCAGCACCTCCCGTTCGAGTAGCCAGGAGCCAGGGTCACCCGGGGGTCACCGGTGGCGTCGTCCTGACCTACACCCGGTATTGACACCCATGATCGACACGTAGATCATGTCCTCGTCATGACTAACCGAGCGAAGCGGACCTACAACCTGGCCGAGACGACGGTGCGCCGCGTCCGCGAAATCGCGGAGCAGTACGGGACGTTCCGGACCCAGGACCGCGTCGTGGACGCCGCGGTCGAGCGCCTCTACCTGGAGCTTCGGGCGCAGGCGGAGGAGGCCCAATGGGCCGTCGCCGCCGAGGACCCCGCGTTCCGAGCCGAGTCGAGCTCCATCGCCCGGGCCTACGACGACCGGGACAGCTGGCCGGCCTGAGCTTCGATGACCGCACCCGTCGAGCGCTGGTCGATCGTCATCCTCGACCTCGATCCCGCGATCGGGCACGAGGAGCAGGGGACCCGGCGGGCGCTCGTCGTGTCGTATGCGGCGTTTCATCGGTCCGGCATGGCCACCGTCTGCCCGATCACGTCGCGGCAGGCCCGTTATCCGGGCGAGATCGCAATCCGCGCGGGCGTCGCCGGGCAGACGC